>CAXNKH010000010.1:0-14917 GCA_964202765.1 Burkholderiales bacterium
GCTCAACCGCATTAAAGACAACGTCGCAGGCTGCGAGATCAGTATCAACCTGATCGCCCACACCGTGCAAAACACCACTCTCAACACGCTGCTCGTAGGCAGCCGGGTGAACCTTGAAATTGATTTAATGGCCCGTTATGTTGAGCGCATGCTTAGCGCCAGCCCCCTGAAAGACCCCGCATGACAGCCGAGCGCCCCGTGACCATCTCCCCGATTGAAGACATCGTTGCCGACATGCGCGCCGGACGCATGGTGATTTTGGTGGACGAAGAAGACCGCGAAAACGAAGGCGACCTGGTGCTGGCCGCTGATCACGTGTCGGCTGAGGCCATCAACTTCATGGCGCGTTTTGGTCGCGGCCTGATTTGCTTGACGCTGACGCGCGAGCGCTGCGAGCGCTTGCAACTGCCGCCGATGGCACTGCGCAATGCCGACAAAAAGGGAACCGCTTTCACGGCATCTATCGAAGCCGCCGAAGGGGTGACCACCGGCATTTCTGCCGCCGACCGCTCCCGCACGGTGCATGCTGCTGTCGCCAATAACGCCCAGGCCAGCGATCTGGTGCAGCCCGGTCACATTTTCCCGCTGCAAGCGGTCGAAGGTGGGGTGTTGATGCGCGCCGGCCACACCGAAGCCGGTTGCGACCTGGCTGCCATGGCCGGTTGTTCCCCGGCGTCTGTGATTTGCGAAATCATGAATGACGACGGCACCATGGCCAGGCTGCCTGATTTACAGATTTTTGCGGCCCAGCATGGCCTGAAAATAGGCACCATCGCCGACTTGATCCAGCACCGCAGCCGAGTTGAATCGCT
The DNA here is from genome assembly GCA_964202765.1 of Burkholderiales bacterium. Taxonomy (GTDB): domain Bacteria; phylum Pseudomonadota; class Gammaproteobacteria; order Burkholderiales; family Burkholderiaceae_C; genus CAXNKH01. The sequence goes on from CAXNKH010000010.1 coordinate 813, forward strand.
GATAGCGAAAGCGGGCAGCCGCACGCTGGAAACGGCCTATGGCGAGTTCACTGCCCACGCCTTCGAGGACAAGCCCGGCCACGGCGTTCATCTGGCCCTGGTCAAAGGCCAATGGGGGATCGACGAGGCCGTGCTGGCCCGCGTCCACGAACCCTTGTCGGTGCTCGATGCGCTCGAAGTGGGTCGCGCCATGCACACCTGGAGTCTGGACGCTTGCCTGTCGCGCATCGCCCAAGAAGGCAAGGGTGTGATTGTGCTGCTCAACTGCGGCGAAAGCCCAGCGCAATTGCTAGCGCAATTTGCCGGAACCGCACGTCCCAGCCACGGCCCCGAGCGCGGTCGCATAGATTTGCGAACCTACGGCGTGGGCGCACAAATTTTGCGTGAATGCGGGGTCCACAAGATGAATCTAATGGGTACACCGCGGCGCATGCCCAGCATGGCAGGCTACGGGCTGGAAATCGTCGGCTACGTCGCCCATGAGACTTTACGGGACAGTTCGCAGTGACGCGCAGCGCACAAGCCCTGTCCTCAACTGGTTAAAAGGCGCACATGTTTGAAGCAGACCAAGGACAGCCCCCACTCACCCGCCAATCCGGCAAGGATTTGCGCATCGGCATCGTGCAGGCCCGCTTCAATGCGGACATCACCGATGCCCTGGCCGCGGCTTGCCGTGACGAGTTACTGGCCCTGGGGGTCAGCGCCCAAGCCATTGACCATATCGAAGTGCCGGGCGCGCTGGAAGTTCCGCTGGCGCTGCAAGCCATGGCGGAACAATCCCACTACGACGCCTTGATTGCCCTGGGCTGCATCATTCGGGGCGAAACCTACCATTTCGAGTTGGTGGCCAACGAGTCGGGTGCCGGCGTCAGCCGGGTTGCGCTGGACTACCAGCTGCCCGTGGCCAATGCCATTTTGACCACTGAAAACAGAGAACAAGCCCTGGCCCGACAAACCGAGAAGGGCCGTGATGCAGCCCGTGTCGCCGTTGAAATGGCTCAACTGATGGACAAACTGAATGAATCAAAATAAAGAACCAGGCGCACGAGCGCCCCGCCAATCGCGCATCGGCGTGACCTCGACTGGCGCGCGCAAAGCCGGCAGCAAATCGGGCCGCAGTCGTTCCCGTGAATTTGTCCTGCAAGCGCTGTACCAACACCTGGTGGGCCAAAACGAGGCCGATGCCATCGATGCCTTCACCCGTGATCTGGCTGGTTTTAGCAAATCGGACACGGCGCACTTTGACGCCCTGATGCATGGCTGCATTGAAACCGCAGCCGCGCTCGACGCACTGATCCTCCCGCTGCTGGACCGCAAGCTCGAAGCAATCTCTCCGATCGAACGCGCAATCTTGTGGATCGGCGCCTACGAGTTCCAGCACTGCCCAGATGTGCCTTGGCGCGTGGTGCTCAATGAATGCATCGAGTTGGCCAAAGAATTTGGCGGGACCGACGGCCACAAATACGTCAACGCTGTGCTCAATAGTTTGGCGCCTTCGCTGCGTGGGCCAGAAGTCCAAGCCGACCGGAAGCTCAGTTGACCCGATTGCACAGCCCCCTGTTTAATTGGCCCGTTCGGGTCTACTGGGAAGACACCGATGCCGGCGGCATTGTGTATTACGCCAACTATCTGAAATTTTTCGAGCGCGCCCGCACCGAATGGTTGCGCTCGCTGGGCATCAGCCAACACGCCTTAAGTCAAAGCCAGGGCGGCATGTTCGTGGTGAGCCAGGCTGAGCTGCGTTACCTGAGTCCAGCCCGGCTCGACGATGAGCTGAACGTGAGCACCCAACGGGTCGCACTGGGGCGCGCTTCGCTCTCCATCCTTCAGCAAGTCAGCAAAATAAATTGTTCCGGCCCCAACACGGTCTTGTGTGAAGGCACAATCCGCGTTGGATGGATGGCTGAAGCCAACTTCAAGCTCGCGAGAATTCCACCTACTGTCATGGAAGTCCTGAAATGAACCAAAACATGTCGATTCTTCATTTGGTGCTCAACGCCAGCTTTGTGGTGCAGGCCGTGATGCTGCTGCTGATCGTGGTCTCGATCTCGAGCTGGACTGCCATTTTCAGAAAACTTTTTTCCCTGAACCGGGTCAAATCCCTGAACGAAAATTTCGAACGCGATTTCTGGTCAGGCACCAGTCTTAATGACTTGTTTGCCGCCGCCATCAAGAACGGCCGCGATGCCGGGCCGATGGAGCGAATTTTTGCCAGCGGCATGCGCGAATACCAAAAACTGCGCGAGCGCCAGATCAAGGACACGGCAACCCTGATGGAAGGAGCGCGCCGCGCCATGCGCGCCAGTTATCAACGGGAGATGGACGTGATCGAAACCCATCTGTCTTTTCTGGCATCGGTCGGCTCGGTCTCGCCCTACGTCGGCTTGTTCGGCACAGTCTGGGGCATCATGCACGCTTTTACCGGCCTGGCCAGCCTGCAACAAGTTACCCTGGCCAGCGTCGCCCCCGGCATTGCCGAGGCGCTGGTCGCCACGGCCATCGGCTTGTTTGCCGCTATTCCGGCGGTGGTGGCCTACAACCGATTTGCCCGCGACATCGACCGGGTGGCCATTAAGTTGGAATCCTTCATCGAAGAGTTCTCCAACATCTTGCAACGCACTGTGGGCGCTCAGTCCACTTCGGGGCATTAATGAAACTTTGCGGGACAGACCAAGAATTACAGAGTAATTTTGCTTTGTCCTCAACTGATTAAAGGGAACTTATGTCCAACGTCATCAGCCGAGGTCGGGGCCGGCGCACCATTAACGAAATCAACATGGTGCCATTTATCGATGTGATGCTGGTGCTGCTCATCATTTTCATGGTCACCGCTCCGCTCATCTCACCGAGCGTGATTGACCTTCCCAGTGTCGGCAAAGCAGCCAAGCAGCCCGATCAAGTGATTCAAATCGTCATCGGCAAAGACGAGTCGCTGGAATTCAAACTGGGCGATAAAAGCACACGAATTCCGCTGGGCGAACTGGCCACCAAGGTGGGGCAAGCCCAGCAAGGCGAAACCAATTCTGCAGTGCTGATCAGCGCCGACAAGAGTGTCAAGTACGAGGTTGTGGTGAAAGTCATGGACACGCTGCAACGCGCCGGTGTGGCACGGGTCGGCCTGTCGGTCCAACTGGCTCCTTGAACCAACGCCCGAATCTGAGGCCATGAACGCCACAGTTGATCACCTCCAGTTTGCGCCCGCTCTACCCCAGAGCACCGGGCGCTCCCTGGGCTTGGCTGTTCTGGCCCACACCCTGTTGCTGGCGGCCCTGACCTGGGGCGTCAGCTGGAACTCGCAACCGAATCAACTCACGGTCGAGGCCGAGTTGTGGTCGTCTCTGCCGCAAGCGGCAGCCCCCAAGCTCGAAGAAGCGCCACCGCCTGTGGCAGCAGCGCCGCCCGAGCCGCCCAAAGCCAAGCCCAAGACCACGAGCCCCGATATCGCGCTGGAGCGAGAAAAGAAAAAAAAGGTGAAAGAAAAATTAGAGCTGGAAAAGAAATTGGAGTCGGAGAAGAAGCGATTGCAGGAACACAAAAAAACCGCCGAGGATACGCGGAAGAAGGAAGAAGAAGCCAAGCAACAGGACACGCGGGTGAAAGAAAACATCCAACGCATGACCGGCTTGGCCGGTGCCACTGGCGCGCCAAGCGATACCGGATCAGCCCTGCGTTCGTCAGGGCCTTCGCCCAGTTACGCAGGCCGCATCATTGCCCGGGTCAAGCCCAATATCGTTTTCACCGAAGACATCAGCGCCAATCCCAGTGCCGAAGTTGAAGTACGCACCGCGCCCGACGGCACCATAGTCGCGCGCAAGCTGCTTCAATCCAGCGGCAACAAGGCCTGGGACGAGGCCGTGCTCAAAGCATTGGACAAAACCGAGGTGCTGCCACGCGATACCGATGGACGTGTGCCCACCATCCTGGTCATCCGTTTTCGGCCCAAGGATTGAGCCGGCCAGCCCTCACTCGTAAACAATATGGGCATGACCTTGGCCCGCTTGCATCAGCCAGCCCGCCAGCGCAGCGTCGCTGGGGAAGAACTTGACATCATCACCGAGTTGCAATTCGGCCGAAGCACCACCGGTGTCGTTGTTGCGCTGCAAAGACAAACGCACGCCCAAACCCCGCAACAACTCACCCTGTTCGGTGAGTTCGCGCTTGGGCGGGAAATCAGCGACCAGGCGGGCAATGTCAGGTACTTTGCCGTTGACCGCAACCCGCAAAAACTTGCCGAAACGGCAGCGCGCACTGGCCAGATCCCAGACCTGGCTGATGCTGAACTGCAAGCCACCGGAAAACCGATCAGGTTGGACCTTGCCCATGGCAATGATCAACTCGTCGTCCTTGAAAAGATTCCGATTGTGGTTGAGCATGGCCTCGTCAACCCGGGCATCGAGGACGCCGGATTTATCGTCGAGTCTGAACCGCCCCAACTTGCCACGCGGGCCGTTGGTCTCGCGGAAATCGGTGATGATGCCCGCGAGCAACTGGGGCTCCCGGCTGTCGATCAAATCGTCGATGGCGCGCTTGACGAAATGCCGCAACTCCTTTGACACCCCGTCGAACAAATGACCTGAAAAATAAAATCCGACTGCGGTTTTCTCAACGATTAAACGTTCCTTGACGCCCCAGGGCATCTGCTCAAGCAGGGCGGGTTCCTGGGTGCTGGAGCCGTGGTCATCATCACCTATGTCAAACAAGCCACTCTGGTTGGCGTTGGCCTGGCTGGCGCTGGCAAATTCAAAAGCCCGATCAACCGAGGCCATCAGGCTGGCCCGATTGCGTTGCAGCGAGTCAAAAGCGCCGGCCTTGATCAAGGCGTCAACGCAGCGCTTGTTCATTTTGGTGCGATCGATCCGCAAGCAAAAATTGAACAAGCTGGTGAAAGGTCCGCCTTCCAGCCGCGCCAGTACCAGGGCTTCAATCGCTTGCTGTCCTGTTCCCTTGATGGCGCCCAGACCATATCGGATTTGCCGGTCCGAGATTGGCTCGAAGCGGTAAGCACCTCGATTGACATCGGGCGCCTCAAAATGCAGGCCCATTTTCTGGGCATCCTCAAACAGCACTTTAAGTTTGTCGGTATCGTCCATCTCCACCGTCATGTTGGCGCAGAAGAACTCGGCAGTGAAATGCACCTTGAGCCAGGCCGTGTGATAGGCCAGCAACGAGTAGGCTGCGGCATGGGACTTGTTAAAGCCATAGCCAGCGAACCTCTCCATCAGATCGAATACATCATCGGCCTTGGCTGGACTCAAGCCGTTCTTGGCCGCACCATCACGGAAAATCTCCCGGTGTTCGGCCATCTCTTCGGCTTTTTTCTTGCCCATGGCACGGCGCAATAAATCAGCCCCACCCAGTGAATAACCGCCCAGGATCTGGGCCGTCTGCATCACTTGCTCCTGATACACCATGATGCCGTAGGTCTCGGACAGCACCGATTCCACCAGGGGGTGCGGGTACTCCACCGCTTCACGGCCATGCTTGCGCGCCACAAAGCTCGGGATCAGGTCCATCGGTCCCGGTCGGTACAGCGCATTGAGGGCAATTAGGTCCTCGAGCCGGGTCGGTTTGGCGTCGCGCAACATGCCTTGCATGCCGCGGCTTTCAAACTGAAACACGGCTTCGGTCTTGCCGTCGGAAAACAGTTTGTAGGTGGCAGCGTCATTGAGCGGCAGATTCTCGAAAGCGAAATCAGCCTGTCCGCTGTGGCGCTTGACGATAAGTTCTCTGGCCATCTCCAAAATGGTCAGTGTGGCCAGGCCCAGAAAGTCGAACTTCACCAGGCCAATGGCTTCTACATCGTCTTTGTCGTACTGGCTTACCGCCGAATCACTGCCGGGTTGCTGGTAAAGAGGACAAAAATCAGTGAGCTTGCCCGGCGCGATCAGCACCCCGCCGGCGTGCATGCCGATGTTGCGTGTCATCCCCTCGAGTTTGCGCGCCAGCTCGAGCAGAGTCTTGACGTCTTCCTCCTTGCTTTCACGCTCGGCCAGAATCGGTTCGGCTTCGTTGGCATAAATGATTTTGTCGTCTTTCTTGCGGCCTGGCGGCGGCAGTTGCAGCGTCACGCTGGCGCCGGGCTTGTTAGGAATCAGCTTGCTGATTCCGTCACAAAAGGTGTAGCTCATGTCGAGCACACGGCCCACATCTCGCACCGCCGCCCGAGCCGCCATGGTGCCAAAAGTCACAATCTGACTGACCGAGTTCTTGCCGTATTTGAGTTTGACGTAATCGATCACCCGGTCCCGATTGCCTTGGCAGAAATCGATGTCGAAGTCGGGCATCGAGACCCGCTCCGGATTGAGAAAACGCTCGAACAGCAAGTTGTATTGCAATGGATCGAGATCGGTGATCTTGAGCGCATAAGCCACCAGCGAACCAGCGCCAGAGCCCCGACCGGGACCGACCGGGCAGCCATTGTTTTTTGCCCAGTTGATGAAGTCACCCACAATCAAGAAATAGCCGGGAAAGCCCATGCTCACAATGGTCTTGATTTCGAACTCCAGCCGCTGTTCATAACGACTGCGTTGCTGCTCTCGCTCAGCGCTATCAGGGTAGAGATGGAGCAGTCGCTGCGCCAGCCCTTCGCACGAGACGTGGCGAAAATAGACCTCGGGCGTCATGCGCTGGCCATTCACCTCGGGTATGGGGAAATCAGGCAGCTGGGGCTTGCCCAAGCTCAATGTGAGGTTGCAACGCCGGGCAATCTCCAGCGTGTTGGCCAGCGCCGAAGGCAAATCAGCAAACAGCGCTTGCATCTGACTTGAACTCTTGAAATACTGTTCGCGCGTGAATTTGCGTACCCGCCGCTGATTGCCCAAAATCTCACCCTCGGCGATACATACCCGGGCCTCATGCGCCTCGTAATCATCGATCAGCGTGAATTGCACCGGATGGGTTGCCACCACTGGCAGCATCATTCGGCTGGCCAAATGCACCGCAGCCACCACATGGGTCTCGTCGTCGGCACGGCCTGCGCGCTGCAGCTCAAGATAAAAACGGTGCGGGAACAGGCTGGCCAGCTGCAAAGCCACGTCATGGGCACGTTCAGTGTCGCCCTGGACTAGCGCCTGGCCCACCGGTCCGGCCTGCGCCCCCGACAGCAACAGCAAGCCTTGACCCAATTCCTTGAGCCAAGCCAGTTTGCACACGCCTTGGGATCGCACCACGTTTTGGGTCCAAGCCCGTGCTAACAATTCAGACAGGTTCAGATAACCCTGCTGGTTTTGCACCAGCAAAATCATTTTCGAGAGCTGGCCCAAATCTTGGCCCAAGCCTTCGAGCCAGATTTCCGCGCCCATCAAAGGCTTGACGCCCTGGCTGCGAGCTTGCCGATAAAACTTGATGGCGCCAAACAGGTTGTTAAGGTCGGTCAGCGCCAGCGCGGGCTGGCTGTCTGTTTGTGCCGCCTGGACAATTTCATCGATGCGATTGGTTCCGTCAACAACGGAATACTCAGAGTGCAGCCTCAGGTGAACAAACATGGGGGATCAGCCGCGCATTTTCTGGGTAATGGCAGCGACTCGCTGGCCAAACAAGCGGGCCGTGTCCAGGTCGCCTTGCGCCATTTCTGCCGCGCTGGCGTCCGATGGTGACTGGGCAATGGACCCGCTGTAAGAACCCAAGTAGTTGATGTCGTTGCGCTGGGCTCCTTTGCTGTTACTGGCCTTCATGCCGGTACCGACCCAAATGCCACTGTGCTGCATGGCCAGGGTGAACAGATAATGCAGGGTCGAGAGCTTGTCGCCGTTGATGGCGGCACTGTTGGTGAAACCGGCAAACACCTTGTCTTTCCAGGCCTCACAGAACCACTGTTTGCTCGAGGCATCGGAAAATCTCTTGAATTGCCAACTGACGCTGCCCATGTAGGTGGGTGATCCCATGATGATAGCGTCGGCTGCGGCCAGCGTATCCCAGCCAGATTCGGACAACAGGCCGTCGGCGTCTATCGCCAACAGGTCTGCGCCCGATCCTTCAGCCACGGCTTGCGCCATGCGCAGGGTATGGCCATAACCCGAATGGAAAACAACGGAAATTTTTGTCATGAAAGATCCTCAATCAGTTGGGGACAGAGCTAAAGGTCTGTCCCACAAAATTATTAATTTTTTAGGCGGCCAGATCAAACACCAACACTTCGGCGTCCCTGGCCTGCGCCAGTTCGAGTTGACCCCCCAGCGAAATCAGCGCTGCGTCACCCGTGCTTAAAGCAGTGTTGTTGACCAGCAGTTCACCACGCACCAGATGCACATAGTATTTTCGTGTTGGATCCAAATCGAGACGGGCCGATTCAGAGCCATCGAACAAACCCGCGTAAAGCCTGGCGTCGGCGTTCAACTTGACTGATCCCTGGGCACCATCGCTGGAGGCAACCAGACGCAGCTGACCGCGTTTCTCGGACACATCAAAAGTCTTTTGCTCGTAGCTGGCCGGGATTCCCCGCACATTGGGTTCAATCCAAATCTGGAGGAAATGGGTACTGTCTTGTGGCGCGTGATTGAATTCGCTGTGTTCGACACCGGTGCCCGCACTCATGCGCTGCACATCACCCGGTGGAATAGCCCGTCCATTGCCCATATTGTCCTGATGCGCCAGCTCACCGCTGAGCACATAGCTGATGATTTCCATGTCGCGGTGGCCGTGGGTACCAAAGCCGGTACCCGGCGCAATCCGGTCTTCATTGATCACCCGCAAATTACCCCAACCCATGTGCTGAGCGTCATGATAACCGGCGAATGAAAAACTGTGAAATGATTTGAGCCAGCCATGGTCGGCATAACCGCGGTCCTGTGATTTTCTGAGCGTCAACATTTCAAGTTCCTGGTTGCTGCAACGTCTTTTTTGTCGACGCTGAAGATTAGTGGCATTATCGTATTCAAATCATTCCAATTCTTGGAGCAGCGACCATGACCGAGAAGCAGCATATCGCCATCATTGGTGCCGGCATGGCAGGCATCGCTTGCGCGCGCACTTTGGTGCAGGCCGGCCACCAGGTCACGGTTTTCGAGAAAAACGAGGCCGTGGGAGGCCGCATGGCCACCCTGTCCACGCCCTATGGCTCATTTGACAGCGCCACCCAATATTTCACGGTGCGCGAGGAGCGTTTTGCCCAAGCCCTGCAAACCGTCCCAGGTTTATGCCGACCCTGGAGCGCCAATACGGTGCGGGTTCTCGATGAGCGGGGTCGGGTGGTGGCAGCGCACTTGCCCACGGGCGAACCCCATTGGGTTCCTAACCCGGGAATGAACGAGTTGCTTGAACGCTGGGCCCAGCCGCTGGGCGACAGTGTTCGGTTATTTACCCGAGTCACCCGGATCGAGCGCGATGCACTGAATCCCCAAAGCTGGCAAGTGCGGACCCAGGGGCCGCAAGATTCACAACAGGTGTTCTCAGGCTTTCATGCCGTGCTGCTGGCCTTGCCCTCCGGGCCGGCGCAACGTTTGCTGCAGGACTGCGGCCTGGCCAAACCCTGGGTCAAGAAAATTGACAAAGTGCAGGTCGCACCTTGCTGGACGCTGATACTGGCTTTCCCGCAAGCGATGCAGCCCGGCATGTACACCCTTGGTCCTCAGTGGAACGCCGCACGCAGCACCCACCACCGCATCGCCTGGCTGGCCAGAGAATCCAGCAAGCCAGGCCGCACCCCGGTGGAGCGTTGGACGATCCAGGCCAGCGCGGCCTGGTCGCAAGAACATCTCGATGACGACCCGGCTCGGGTGCAAGCCAAACTGCTCAAAGCCTTTTCTGAAGTCACCGGCATTCGGGCCCAACCCACGCAAGCAGGCGTTATGCGCTGGCGCTATGCCCAAACCACCCAAGCCCTGGGTCAAACGCATTTGTGGGACGCCATACAAGGGCTTGGCGTCTGCGGTGATTGGTGCATCGGTCGCCGAGTAGAAGATGCTTTTATTTCTGGCCTGGAACTGGCTTTGTCTATGAAATGACCGCGGCCTACATCGGCCGTTTCGCTCCCTCCCCCACCGGCCCACTGCACGCAGGTTCGCTGGTCTGCGCACTGGCCAGTTGGCTCGATGCCCGCGCCCACCACGGGCAATGGCTGGTCAGAATCGAGGATATTGACCGTCCGCGTTGTGTAGGGGATACCGAGCAGACCATCCTGCGGCAACTGGCCGATTGCGGTTTACAGAGTGACCAGCCCCCTGTTTGGCAATCGCAGCGCAGCGCGCTATACCAGCGCTCGTTGGACGCTTTGGTGTCGCGTGGTCTGGCCTACCCCTGCGCCTGTTCGCGCAAAGACATCGCCAGCGTTCTCCAGAGCTCAGGTCAAAGCCGCTCGCGCCACGCTGAACTGATTTATCCGGGGACCTGCCGCAACGGTTTGCAAGGAAAAACAGCCCAAGCCTGGCGCTTTCGCTGTGAAGAGGTCGTGCGCTGGAGCGACCGACGCCTCGGGCCCCAGCAGCAGGATGTGGTTCAGGCCGTGGGTGACTTTGTTCTCAAGCGCTCCGATGGGCTATGGGCTTATCAGCTCGCTGTGGTGGTCGACGATGCAGAGCAAGGCATCAGCCACGTGGTGCGTGGCGAGGACTTGGCCGACAACACGGCGCGTCAGGTCCTGCTGCAGCGGGCCCTGGGCCTGGCCAGTCCGAGTTACCTGCACAGCCCCTTGGTCCATGGGGCGGACGGAGAAAAACTCAGCAAACAAAACGGCGCCCAGGCGCTCGACACCCGCGCTCCGCTGCCGGTGCTGAATGCCGCAGCCCAGGTGCTGGGACTGAGGGTACAGGCCAGCAACTTGAGCGACTGGCTGAGCCAGGCCACGGCCTTGTGGGGCGAGCGCTGGCCACTGACCCTTTAAAATCAGAGGGTGACTGACCCCATTCAAACCTCTCCCCCAACTGCTCCGACCAAAGACCGGCGTCGTCTGCCGCCTTCGGACATTCCTTTTCCCAAAACCATCAAGAGTTTTGTGCGCCGTGCCGGCCGCACCACCAGTGGCCAGGTCCGGGCTTTTGAAGCCATCGGACCGCGCGTTTTACTGCCTTACCAGGAGCAACTGATCGCCTACCCTGAAGCGTTCCAAAATGGACTTGAACACCGACCGACTATTTTTGAAATAGGTTTTGGCATGGGTGAGGCCACGGCCGCCATTGCTGCGCTGCTGCCACAAACCAATTTTCTGTGTTGTGAAGTCCACCAACCCGGCGTCGGCGCCTTGCTCAAACGCATCGGCGAACAAGACTTGGGCAATATCCGGATCATCTCGCACGATGCGGTTGAAGTGATTGATCAGATGTTGCCGCTTGGCAGCCTGGACGGCATCCATGTTTTCTTCCCCGACCCCTGGCACAAGACCAAGCACAACAAACGCCGCCTGCTGCAAACCCCGCTGGTGGCCAAATTAGCCGCTCGGCTGAAACCCGGCGCTTACCTGCACTGCGCCACCGACTGGGAACCCTACGCCCAGCAAATGCTGGAAGTGCTCAACGCCGAGCCGCTGCTCAAAAACAGCGCCACCACGGTCAATGGCGGCTACGCCACCAAGCCCTACTACCGGCCTTTAACCAAGTTCGAAAATCGCGGGCTCAAGCTCGGCCACGGTGTATGGGACCTGGTGTTCACCCGAAAATGAGTTCAGCTGTGCCGCCCGCGCGCGACGGCGTGGGCGCCAGTTGCGTCTCGCTACCGGCCGGTCCCTGGCCACTGCTGATCGATTTTCTGGCACAGCGGATGGCCCATGTGTCCCGCGCCGAATGGTTGCAGCGGATGAATCAGGGACTGGTGTTCGATGGCAACGCCCAGGCGCTTGACGCGCAGCAGCCCTACCTGGCCCACAGCAAGGCCTACTACTACCGCCATCTGTCGGATGAAACAGCGATCCCGTTTCAAGAACACATCTTGTTTCAAGACGAGCATCTGGTGGTGGTCGATAAGCCGCATTTTTTGCCGGTCACGCCGTCTGGCCGCTATCTGCAAGAAACTGTGCTGGTGCGACTCAAACGCCGTCTCGGTAGGAATACCTTGACCCCGATCCACCGGATTGACCGCGATACCGCCGGACTGGTGCTGTTCTCGGTCCTGCCGGCAAGCCGTGACGCCTACCATGCTCTGTTTCGCCAGCATGCGGTTGAAAAATGCTACGAAGCCATTGCCCCGTGGCGATCCGATCTGAGCTTCCCCCTCAGCCGGCACAGTCGCATCGTGTCGGCCCAGCACTTCATGCTGCAACGCGAAGAAGCCGGACCACCCAATGCCTTGACCCATCTGTCGGTTCTAGAAGTTCGCGGCCCATGGGCGCGCTACGGACTGCAACCCGTGACGGGCAAGCGCCACCAGCTGCGGGTGCACATGAATTCACTGGGCTTGCCGATTGCCGGCGACGGGCTCTACCCCAACTTGACGCCGCCAGGCGCCGATTACGCCCGCCCCTTGCAGCTGCTGGCCAAATCAATCGCTTTCACCGATCCCATCACCGGAGCAGCACGCCGCTTCGAAAGTCAGCGCAGCCTGAACTGGGACGTTTTGGCTTAAACCCAGATAGTCCATGAGGACGCGTTTGCATGGCGCGGCGAGTTGCGAGGCAGTTTGGTGGCTCGTGAGGAGTTCATAGTCCAACTATGAACGACGAGGGGGCTGCCGAAATGGTCGCAAATCGTCCGCCAGGCATCGCGCAGGGACGAAGGCCCGCCCAATGGACTGTCTGGGTTAAATCAAGTTCGCCAATAACTTGGCCACATGGACTGCTTCGCGCTGAGCGCCGTCGTGAATTTGATGACGGCAGCTGGTGCCGTCGGCCACCACAATCGCATCGGCCTTGTTGCGCACGGCGGGTAACAGGCTGAGCTCGGCCATCTGCATTGACGCTTGGTAGTGGCTGGCCTCATAACCAAAGCTGCCGGCCATGCCGCAACAGCTAGATTCGATCAACTCGGGATTGGCACCCGGAATCAGCCTGAGCACTTCCATGATGGGCGTGACGGCGTCGAATGCTTTCTGGTGGCAGTGACCGTGCAACAGGATGTCCTGCGCCGCCGGCTGAAGCCGCGACTTCAAGGCTTCGAGTTGACCGGCGCGGGCTTCACGGGCCAAAAACTCTTCAAACAGAAAAGCCTGGTCCGCGATGGTTTGGGCCGCCTGGCCCAGACCCATCACCAACATCTCGTCGCGCATCGTCAACAAGCAGGACGGCTCGAGCCCGACAATGGCTATTCCTTTCTGGGCAAAAGGCAACAAAGCGGCCACCAGCTCAGTGGCCTTGTTCTTGGCCTGATCGACCATGCCGCTGGCCAGGTAGGTCCGCCCGCAACACAGGTGCTTGCCGTCGGGCACTTCCTTGCTCGCGATGTGGACGGTGTAACCAGCGGCTTGCAACACCTTGAGAGCGGACTGGGCGTTCTCGGATTCAAAATAGCCATTGAAGGTGTCAACGAACAGCACCACCGGCTTGGCAGCTGCCAACACCTCAGCGCGGCTGGCAGCCAGCGGTCCTTGGTTGAAGAAATTCTGGCGTTGCCATTGCGGCAGGCTGCGCTTTGCTGACAGACCGAGCATTTTTTCACTCAACCAGGCCAGTCCCGGCAAGCGATCGCGCAAATTGAACAGGGGCGCGAAGCGACTGGCCCAATGCGCGTAATCGGGCAACTGGGCGATCATCCGGTCTTTCAGACTGTGGCCGTGCTTGGCTTTGTAGTGGTGTAAAAACTCCACTTTCATTTTCGCCATGTCAACGCCGGTGGGGCAATCGCGCTTGCAACCTTTGCAGCCGACACACAAGTCCAGCGCGTCCTTGACCTCTTCGCTGCTCATGGCAGCGCTGGCCTGCAAGCCAGGAATTTGCCCCGATAGGGCCAGCCGCAAGGTGTTGGCACGGCCCCGGGTCAGGTGCTTCTCGTCGCGCGTGACACGGTAGCTCGGGCACATGGTGCCGGCGTCGAACTTGCGGCAATGCCCGTTGTTGTTGCACATCTCGACCGCCTTGGCAAAACCTTGGGCTGGGTCGCCGCCAGTACCCGCTGCGCTGGTCTGCTCGGTCACCGGGTCGTTTTGCACATTCCAGGCCTGCCAGTCGAGCGCCGTGTGAACCGGGATCACCTTGTAGCTCGGGGAGTAGCGCATCAGCGAGGTGTCGTCCATCTTGGGCGGATTGA
>CAXNKH010000011.1:0-14881 GCA_964202765.1 Burkholderiales bacterium
CATACCGGCGCGCTGGCCGGTTCCGACCGGATGTACGACGCTTTGTTTGCCCAAACTGGCGTGATCCGAGCCCAGCAGTTCAGCGACTTGCTCGACATCCCGGCGGCGTTGGCCATCGGCCGCCGACTGCGGGGCCGGCGCGTCGCCATCCTCACCTCAACCGGCGGCGCAGGCACCCTGGTGTCGGACAGCTTGGGATTGGCCGGTTTTGAGACCCCGGCGCCCGACGAAGCCACCGCCGAACGTTTGCGCGCGCTGCAAAGCGGTGACCATTCCGCACTGGACCGCAACCCAATCGACGTCACGCTGGCCGGTCTGCAACCCGATCTGTTGCATGGTGCCATTGCGGCCCTGCTGAGCAGCCCCACCTATGACGCTTTGATTCTGATCGTTGGCTCCTCCGGTCTGGAGCAACCCGATTTGATGGCCAACGCGATTTCCCCCTGCCTGGACAACAGCGACAAACCGGTGCTGGCCTACGTCAGTCCGCACGCACCGGCCGTGGCAGCTCTGTTGACCCAGCGCGGCGTTCCCGCCTTCATGGCGCCCGAGAGCTGCAGCGCAGCCCTGGCCGCCATGTTGCACTCTGCCCAATGGCAGGTGCCTCCAAGCTCGGAAAGCCCAACGCCAACCTACGCCAAGGTCTCGATAGCCGACCTGCCCGAAGGTGCGCTGGATGAAGCCCAGGCCAAGGCCTTGTTCAAACGTTTTGGTCTGCCCTGTGTGGCCGACCATATGGTCCAGACCCCGCAACAGGCCGAGCAGGCCGCTGCCGCCCTGGGTGGCCGCGTCGCCCTCAAGCTGCTCAGTGCGACGATCGATCACAAGAGCGATGTCGGCGGTGTCGCGCTAGCCCTGAGCGCCGAGCAAGTCGGTCCTCGCCTGCAAACCATGGCCAACGAAGTACAGAGCCGTACCGGTGTTCGGCCCGATCGCTTTCTGGTTCAACCCATGGTCAGCGGCGGCATCGAGCTGATTTTGGGCCTGGCCCACGACCCGTTGGGCAGCGCAGTGCTGCTGGGCATGGGCGGGGTCACAGCCGAGTTGCTGCAGGACACGGCGCTGTGTCTGCTGCCCGAGCAAGGGGGCTTGAGCCGGACTCAGGCGCTGGCGCTGGCGCAGTCGCTCAAAACCTGGCCCCTGCTCAATGGCTTCAGGGGTCAGCCACTGGCCGACGTCGCCGCCCTGGTCGATGCCATCGTGGTTTTCTCGGAGATGGTCGCGCAACTCGGCCCCCGTCTGCTCGAAGCCGAAATCAATCCCCTGTTCGTCCTGCCGCAAGGCCAGGGTGTGCTGGCGGCCGATGGTCTGGTGGTGCTGAGTGGCCAGCCATGACGGCACTGCTAAACGAGGACCCGCTGGCGCGCCTGCAAGCGCTAGCCCAGCATCACAGCCACAGCTTTGAGGGGCGTCAGGTGCAGTGGCGCAGCTTTGGCAGGGGTGAGCCCCTGGTACTGCTGCACGGAGGTCACGGCAGCTGGTTGCACTGGGTGCGCAACATCGAAGCCCTGGCCGTCAACCACCAGGTCTGGGCTCCCAACCTGCCGGGCTTTGGCGATTCGGACGATGCGGGACCGGCCGGCATGGCCGACCTGCTGGACTCCATGCAGGCCGGACTCGACCAACTGCTCGGTGCGCAAACACGGTTTGATCTGGTGGGGTTTTCTTTTGGTGGCCTGGTATCAGCCCAGCTGGCTGCGCGCTGCCAGCGCGTGCGCCGGCTCGCGCTGCTGGGGCCCGGCGGCCATGACAGTGAGCGCCGTCCGCGCGGAGCTTTGCTGAACTGGCACCGGCTAAAAGACGAAGCCAAGATCACCGAAACCATGCGGCATAACCTGCAAATGCACATGTTGCACCAGAGCGACTCCATTGACGCGCTGGCACTTCGGGTCCACACCGAGGCTTGCCGCGCCACCCGCTTTCGCAGCAAGGTCGTCTCACTGGCCGGTGGGCTGGCCGCAGCCCTGGCCCAATACCACGGGGAGCTGCTGCTGGCCTGGGGCGAACACGACGTCACCGCCACGCCCGAGCAGTTGCTGACGACCCTGGCCAACAATCACTTGCAGCGCCAAACCCTGATCGCCCCCGGCGTTGGGCATTGGGTCCAGTTTGAGGCAGCCCCAACCATCAACCAGCAGCTCTTGTCTTTTTTTGAAAGTAAGTAAATCATGCGCATCACCATTCCCGACGACTACCAAAACTGTGTGCGTCAGCTGAGCTGTTTCTCAAGCCTAGCCGCGCATGAAGTTACGGTTTTTAACGACACGGTCAAAGACCTGCCGGGACTGGCGGCGCGCTTTGCCGACGCCCAAGCGATTGTATTGACGCGCGAACGCACCCGCATCAGCGCCGAGCTGCTGGACCGCTTGCCCGATCTGAAACTGATCAGCCAGACCGGCAAAGTCGCCAGCAATATCGATGTGGCGGCCTGCACCGCGCGCGGTATCGCGGTGGTCGATGGCAGCGGCACCGCCACCGCCACCGCTGAACTGACCTGGGCCTTGCTGCTGGCCAGTCGGCGCAACCTGGTAAATGAAGTCAATCGCTTGAAAAGTGGTCAGTGGCAAGGCTCGGTCGGACAACAACTCTTTGGCCAACGCCTTGGGATCTGGAGCTACGGCAAGATCGGCCAGCAAGTGGCCCATTACGGCCGGGCCTTTGGCATGAAAGTCTGGGTCTGGGGTCGCGAAGCCTCTTGTGCCAAGGCGCGCGCCGACGGGTTCGATGTCGCAGCTTCGCGCGAAGTTTTTTTCTCCGACAGCGACATCGTCAGCTTGCACGTGCGCTTGTTACCCGAGACCTGTGGCCTTGTGCTGGCCAGTGACCTGGCTCGGATGAAAACCAGCGCCTTGCTGCTCAACACCAGCCGCGCCGAGTTGATTGCCCCCGATGTTCTGGCCCAAGCGCTGCGTCAGGGTCACCCCGGCTTTGCTGCGGTCGATGTGTTTGAAGAAGAACCGATACTGGGCGCGGCCCACCCGCTGCTGCAGTTGCCCAATGCCTTGTGCACACCGCACTTGGGCTATGTTGAAGCCGACAACTACGACCGTTATTTCAACATCGCGTTTGACAACATCCTGAATTTCGCAGCGGGCAAGCCCAGCAACCTGGTCAACCCCGAAGTGCTTGACAGATGAACTTCTGTGCACGTTGATCCTGTCCTAAAACCTTGCCAGACAGACCTTTAGCTCTGTCCCCAACACTTCGTAGCTGTTGGCTTGACGAAGGTTTGTACTGGACCAGCTCGATGCGGCGCACAGCTACGCTGTTGTCCTCCAAAGGGCGGGGGACAGCCGCGTAGCCGTCCACACCAATCACCTCAGCGAGCCAAGACCTGAATCCTGGCACGGGACATTCTAACGCCAGCAGGCCTAAAGTAGAAACAAGTCCCTAACCGTCATGAATTTCGGAAACATCAATAGCGCTTGCTGGGGTGCCCTTCACATAGCGCTCATAGCCACGGGCGCGCAATTCGCAGGCGGGGCACTGGCCGCAGCCATAACCCCAGTCGTGGCGCTGCGATCGGTCTCCCAGATAACAACTGTGGGTGTGCTCGATGATGAGTTCGACTAAGGCCTGTCCGCCCAGATTGTTTGCCATGCGCCAGGTCGCAGCCTTGTCGATCCACATCAGCGGCGTCTCGATCAGAAAGCGTTTGTCCATGCCCAGCGACAAAGCCAGCTGCATGGCTTTCATGGTGTCGTCGCGGCAATCAGGATAGCCTGAAAAGTCGGTCTCACAGACACCGGTCACGAGCACCTGCAAGTCGCGCCGGTAAGCCAGGGCGGCGGCCAACGTCAGGAACAACAGATTGCGTCCGGGAACAAAGGTGTTGGGCAGGCCACTGGCTTCCATCTTGAATGCCATGTCACGGGTCAGCGAGCTTTCGCTGACGGCCCCGAGCACACCCAAGTCCAGCAGATGGTCTTCGCCCATCTTGTGCGCCCATTGCGGAAATTGCTGACGTATTTCCTTCAAAACCTGGAGCCGGGCTTGCAACTCGATGCTGTGGCGCTGGCGGTAATCAAAAGCGATGGTCTCCACGCGCTGGTAACGGGCCAAAGCATGGGCCAGGCAGGTGGTGGAGTCCTGGCCACCCGAAAAAAGGACAAGAGCGGTGCTGTGCATGACGCTATGTTATCGGGAACGTCCCACCCGCTGGAACGTTGACGCGAAGGGCTTAAGATCCATCCCACAAGAATTAGTGGAGACCCAATGAAACTCGGAATGTTCATGATGCCCTTGCACCCGCCCGGGCGCAATCTGGCAGAAACTTTGCAGGAAGACCATGATGCCATCGTGTTGGCCGACCAGCTCGGCTTTTGCGAGGCCTTTGTCGGTGAGCATGTCACCGATGCAGCCGAGACCATCAGCTCGTGCATGATTTTTTTGGCCAGCCTGATTGCCGACACCAAAAATATCAAACTGGGCACCGGCACCCTGAACCTGCCCAACAGCCATCCGGCGGCCGTGGCATCGCAAGTGGCCATGCTCGACCACATGCTCAAGGGCCGTTTCATCATGGGCATCAGCCCGGGCGGTTTGATGTCGGACGCCGAAGTCTTTGGCAACCTGGGCCAAAACCGCAACGAGATGTTTATCGAGTGCATCAACACGGTGCTGAAAATTTGGGATTCCGAGCCGCCCTACAACATCGAGGGCAAGTACTGGAACATCTCGGTGGAAAAATCCATGATCCCCGAAATTGGCCAAGGCTTTATTCACAAACCTTACCAAAACCCCCATCCGCTGATCGTCGGCACGGCCGTGGCACCGTTCTCGCAAGGCGTGACCGAAATGGCCAAGCGCGGCTGGCAGCCAATTTCAGCCAACTTTCTGATGCCCGAGTGGGTCAAGAGCCATTGGCCCAAGTATGTGGAAGGTCGCAGTGCCGTCGGCGCCGTGGCCGACCCTTCGGCGTGGCGCGTGGCAAAGAGTATTTTTGTTGCCGACGACGAGACCACGGCCCAGCGTTATGCCCTGGGTTCTGACGGCCCCTACCACTTCTATTTCAAACAACTGATACGCAAGCTGGCCGGTGCCGCCGGCCGTGGCAACCTGTTCAAGACCGATCCCGACATGCCAAACGAGGCGATCACGCCCGAGTACGTGACCGAGCGCCTGGTGCTGGCCGGAACGGTAGATCAGGTGGTTGCTCAGCTGCTGGCGTTTCGCGCTCAGGTGGGCGACTTTGGCACCCTGCTCTACGCCGGTCACGACTGGGTCGATCCGGTACTGGCCCGCCGTTCGATGCAGCTGATGGCCGAACAAGTGATGCCACGCGTCAATGCTGCCATCGCCTAATTTCTCACATCAACTCAAGCGCTAAAAATTATGACTACCTCATCTCCTTGCGTCGGCGTTATCGGACTGGGCATCATGGGTTCTTCGATGGCGGCCAATCTGGTCAAGGCCGGGTTCATCGTCTTTGGTTACGACCCCGTTCCGGCAGCCCGGGCCCGCCTGAAAAAAGCCGGCGGCCAGGTTTGCAAAAGCGTCAGCGAAGTCGCAAGAAATAGCCAGCAACTGGTGCTCTCCCTGCCCAGCGAAGCGGCGCTGGAACAGGTCTGCGCCGAGCTGGTCGCAGCCAAAGCAAGCGGACTGATCGCAGCCGAAACCAGCACCTTGCCCGAGGTCGCTAAAAAACGGGCACAAGCCCTGTTGGCCAAACACAAGATCACCCTGCTCGACTGCCCGTTGTCGGGCACCGGCGCCCAGGCTGTGACGCGCGACCTGGCGATCTATGCCAGCGGCAACAGCAAAGCCATCAAGGCAATGACAGCGGTGTTCGAAGGTTTCGCCCGCGCCCGCTACGAAGTGGGGCCGTTTGGCAATGGTATCCGGATGAAGCTTGTCGCCAATCTTCTGGTGGCGATTCACAACGTCTCGGCGGCCGAAGCGATTTTGATGGGCGTGCGCTCCGGGCTTGACGCCAAGATGTTGGTCAAGGTGATTGGTGACGGTGCCGGCAGTTCACGCATGTTCCAGGTGCGCGGCCCAGCCATGGTCGATCGTTCTTGGGACCAAGTCACCATGAAAGTCTCGACCTGGCAAAAAGACATGCGCTTGATCAACGATGCGCTTCAGGCCAGCGACACCCCAGCGCCGCTGTTCAGTGCCACGCTACCGATCTACAACGCCGCCATGGCCCTTGGCCATGGCCTGAACGACACGGCAGCGGTTTATGCGGTGCTCGAGCGCCTGATCGGGGCGCCGCCCAAGAAAAAGTAAAGCCCGGGCTTAGCTTGGTGGCGGCACCTGCGAGCGGTACCAATCGTTGATGCCCTCACCGGTCTGGATCAAGACACCCGGCTTGGACTGCACATAAGCCAGCAGCTTCTCAAACTGGGCGATGCGGTGCGGCACCCCCGTGATGTAGGGGTGAACGCTGATCGCCATCACGCGCGGAATGGTCTCGCTCTCCTGCCAAAGACGGTCAATCTGGGCCACGCCGCGATGGTACATTTCTGCGCCGCTATGGCTTTGCAACAGCATCATCGGAATGTCGTTGATCTCCACACTGTAGGGGACTGAGAGCACCGGCTTCGGCGTGGCCGGAATCCAGACCGGCTGGTCGTCAAATACCCAGTCGGCCACGTACTCGATGCCGGCCTCGGCCAAGAAGTCAATGGTGTCGCTGGTCTCGGTCAAGCCCGGACTCTCCCATCCTTTGGGCGGCGCTCCGGTCAAGTCCTTGATGGCTTTGATGGTTTGCTCAATGGCTTCGCGCTGATTGGCCAGAGCGTGCATGGGACCCTGCACATAACTGTGGCCCATGAACTCCCAACCCAGATCCAGCGCGGCTTGCGCCACCCGCGGATAGGTCTGGCAGACCGACCCATTGATGGCCAGCGTCGGCACAATGCCGAGGTTTTTCAGCGCGTCGTGCAAGCGCCAAAAACCCACCCGCATGCCGTACTCATGCCAGGCCCAGTTCGGCAGATCAGGCTGCAAGGGCTGACCCATGGGAGGGCTGAGCACGGTGCGCGGCATGGCGCGCTCCATGCTCCAGTGCTCAACGTTGACGATGACCCAGACCAGCATGCGCGCTGCGCCGGGCATCTTCAGCGCAGGGCGGTCAACGATCGCGCTGAAGGGCACTCGCCGACTGGGTAAACCTGCTTCACTCATGATTACCCCTCATTTCAATCAATCTCAAACTCATATGTTCCCCCGGTATGAAATGGGCCCCAAGAGCAAATTTATCCCATGGATAAACCCAATACGTTGTGGCGCCCTAAAGATGGCGTCAAATTGCAGCAGCTTCGCAAGCAGGCAAGTTTGAGCAGGGAGAGCTTGGCTGCCATGCATGCTCTTTCACTCAAACATCTCACCCAGCTTGAAGAAGGCGGGGATTCTGCTTTTTACAACCCAGTTATCAAGATACAGCTGGGACGCAAACTGCTGCGAGCTTTGGGGTCTGACCTGAGCATCGGGGACGAGATGCCGATCGAAGCTCGAGTCAACCCTAACGAATGAACGGGGGTGAAGGCTAAGGGGCTTCATTCGTTCTTGATGTTGTTGTCGGCAATCAGCTTGGTGTACATGATTTTTTCGGCTGCCAAGAAAGCGCGAAAGTCTTCTTGCGATGTGGCGTGCGCCTCGACACCGAGACCGGCAAACCGTTCCTTCAGATCCGGGTCAGCCATAATTTTCACCAAGGCGCTGTGGTACTGGTTGACCACCGTCTGCGGTGTGCCCGCGGGGAGGAAAACGCCCCACCAGTTCACCGCCACCAGGCCCTGCAAACCACCTTCGGCAAAAGTCGGAATATCGGGGAACAGGGGCGAGCGCTTGGCGCTGGTGATGGCCAGCGGCCGCACTTTGCCCGACTTGATGTGTTGCGCCACCGGCAAGGCGTCGGACACAACCATTTGGACCTGGCCAGCAATCACATCAATCAGCGCCAGGCCGCCACCCTTGTAGGGTATTTGCGCCATCTTGATGTTGGCCTGACGCATCATCATTTCACCGGCCAAGTGCGACATGCTGCCCGGACCACTGGTGGCGAAATTGATGGAGCCCGGTGTGGTGCGCGCTGCCGTCACCAAATCAGCCAGAGTTTTGTACGGCGAGTTGGTCGGCACCACCAAGATGTTGGGGCCGGTGGCGACCAGGGCCACCGCAATGAAATCTTTTTCCATGCTGTAAGGCACTTTGGAGATCAAGGGGTTGACCGATGCCGGGCCCAGGTTGCCGATGATGAAGGTGTAGCCATCGGGCGCCTGGCGCGCTGCGAACTCCATGCCGATGGAGCCAGCTGCACCGGGCTTGCTCTCGATCACCACCGGCTGGCTCCAGTGCTCGTTGAGCTTGAGGCCCATGATGCGACCCATCAAGTCGGAGCTGCCGCCCGGCGGGTATGGGACGATCATTTTGATCGGTCGGCTCGGGAATTGCTGGGCCGTAACAGCGGCAGCACCCAGACTAAAAATCGCCAGCAGCAGGTGGCGCACACTCCAACGGAAGACAGAAGACATGGTTCTTTCCTTTAATTAGTTGGGGGCAGAGCTTGTTCACTCTGTGTAACTGCGGTCTGTTTCACAAGAATCTTTGACAAACTCGCCAGCGTCCTTCAGTCTATAGTATTGCTTGCTCCACCAACCCCCTCGGTTTCACCTATGCTCAACGCACCCCACCCGGCAACCCGGCCCGATCAGACCCTGTCGCTCAACATGAAGCTACTGGCCCACCACGAACTGGCCGGATTTGGCGGCTTGGGCGAAGGCATGGCGATGCAGCTCACGGCCGACAGCCGGCGCATCCTGTGGCTGGCGCACGAATCCGCGCCGAAAAATTTCTCGGGCCTGGACGTCACCGACCCGAGCCATCCGAAATTGATTGTGCAGACCGAGCTGCCCCACATGAAAGTGCGCTCCAATTCACTTGATGTGGTGGGCAACATCATGGCGGTGGCTTACCAGACCAGCGTGCCCGGCCTCAAGCCCGCCGGGGTTGACCTGTTTGACATCAGCCAGCCCGAGAACCCCAAACTTATTTCGCATTTCGATTGCTCGGGTCCCTATTCACGCGGGGTTCACGCGCTGTGGTTTGTCGATGAGAAATACATCCACATATCGTCCGGCGCACCTGATTTCCAGCCGCGCGATCAGCGCGACGACCAGTTTTACCGGATCCTCGATGTGTCCAACCCGGCCCAACCATTCGAAGCGGGTCGCTGGTGGTACCCCGGCACCCGCGAGGGCGATATCGAGCCGCCGCCACCGCGCCTGCCGGCACCCTTTGATTACGGCTTTCGCACCCACAACACCAATGTTTATCCGCAGCGGCCCGATCGCGCCTTTGTTGGCTACATCGACGGTGGCGCGGTGGTGCTCGACATTTCGGACTTGAGCAGCATCAAGGTCGCCTCTAAGTGGAACCATTCGCCGCCTTTCAATGGCTTCACCCACACCGTGTTGCCGTTGTTTGACCGTGGCCTGTGGATCGTCAGCGACGAGTGCGTGCAAGACAACGGCACCGACTGGCCCAAACTGGTCTGGGTGGTCGATGCGCGCAACGAAGCCAACCCGGTTCCGATATCGACCTTTCCCGCGCCCCCGTTCGAAGCTTTTGCCAAACGCGGCGGCCGCTTTGGCGCGCACAACCTGCACGAGAACCTGCCGGGTCCGACCTCGTTTCGCTCCGACACCCTCATCATCGGTACTTTCTTCAATGCCGGGGTCCGGGTCTATGACACCAGCAACCCCTACCAGGTGCAGGAAGTTGCCTACTATGTGCCGGGTGCGCCCAAGCTGTCGCCGGCTGGTGCGATCCAGCTCAACGATGTCTATGTCGATGACCGGCGCATTGTCTATACCGTTGACCGCTTTACCGGCGGCCTCTACATCCTAGAAATGACGATCTGACACTCACCGGCATGACCGAGCGCGACCCTCTTGCCGGCAAAATCCCGCTCACACTGGTCACCGGTTTTCTGGGCAGCGGCAAGACCACGCTGATCTCCAAGCTGGTGCGCCATCCCGAGATGAAGCGGGTCGCAGTAGTGATCAACGAAGTGGGTGAAATCGGGATCGACCATGACCTGGTCACACTCTCGTCCGAAAACATCACGCTGCTGGCCAACGGCTGTATTTGCTGCTCGGTACGCACCGATTTACAGGAAACCCTGCGCGACTTGTTCACGGGGCGACGATCCGGTCAGGTTCCTGAATTTGACCGGGTCATCGTTGAGACTACCGGGCTGGCCGATCCGGCGCCGGTGGTGCAGACCCTGGTCAGCGACACTTTATTGGCCGCGCAGTACCGACTCGATGGTCTGGTCACCCTGGTCGATGCCTTCAATGGCCTGCATCAAATCGAGCAGCAAGACGAAGCGGTCAAGCAAATTGCGCTGGCTGACCGGATTTTTATCACCAAGAGCGACCTGGTTGACCCTCAGACGCTGGCGGCATTGCAAGACGCTGTAGCGGCCATCAACCCACTGGCTGACAGGGTGCTGCTGCTCAACGGCGAAGTCGCACCGGCTGATCTGATGGGCCTGGGTTTGAGCAGCGCGCGTGCCAGCGCCGCCACTTTGAGCTTTCTGGGTGAATCGCTGGATCCAAAAACAACACCGGTGGAACGCTATCTGGGAGCGCGCTCATCGCGCCACGACAGCACCATCAAGACCCTGTCGCTGCGCTTTGTTCAGCCCTTCAGTTGGGCGCGCTTTACCGCAGCACTGGAGTTGCTCAGCAATCTGCGCGGACCCGACCTGTTACGGGTCAAGGGCATTGTCAATGTCGAGGGTAAACCGGTAGTGGTACAGGGGGTGCAGCATATTTTTCACCCTCCCGTGGAACTCGACCGCTGGCCCAGCGCTGACCGTGACAGTCGGCTGGTCTTCATCGTGCGCAAGATCGAGGCCGAACAGATTCGCCAACTGTTCGACATCGTTGGGGCGCTTTAACCCAGATACTCCATTAGGACGCGTTTGCATGGCGAGGCGAGTTGCGAGGCAGTTTGGTGGCTCGTGAGGAGTTCACAGTCCAACTATGGACGACGAGGGAGCTGCCGAAATGGTCGCAAATCGTCCGCCAGGCATCGCGTAGGGACGAAGGCCCGCCTAATGGACTACCTGGGTTTAAGCCAGATAGTCCGTTATTGGTCTATCGAGATTGATGTGGACGCCAGTCACGCTGGCAGGATCAGTTCGGTGGGGCGTACAGCGCAGCGGCATCAAGGAGGAGTCATCGGCCCTAGGCCGACACGGGGGACAGCCGCGGAGCTGTGCGCCGCACCGAGCTGATCTAGTGCAAACCTTCGCCTACAAGCCCTTGGATCAGCTCAGGACAGAGTCAAGCTGAACAAGAGTTCGTCGCATTATTTTGGGAATCCGATTAGGCGACCTGGCCGCCCTGGCTCAACCACCAGACCGGCAGCTGGGTGCAGTCGGCTGCGTCCAGCCCGGTGGCAGCGGCGCGGTCAAAACATTGAAGCGCCAGCGCCGTCAGCGGCAGTTCGACCTGTTGCAGCTGGCCTTGCGCCAGCATGGAGCGTACATCCTTGCGCATGGTCGCCACATCGACACTGACCGGCGCACTGCTGTTGCCGCCCAGGGCCTGGGCAATGGTGGCGCCTCGCACCTTGAGCATATTGGGGCCGCCCGAGGTTTCGGCAAAGATCTCGACTACCCGCTTGGGGTCGAGTCCCAGCGGCTGGATCAGTGACAGGGCTTCGCTGAACGTCTGCCAGTACACCATCAGGGGCAGATTGACGGCCAGCTTCATGGTGGCGCCGGCGCCCAACGGCCCCACATGCTCAACCCGCCGGCACAGTTGCTCGAGCACCGGGCGGGCGCGATCCAGCACCGCCGCATCGCCACCGACAAAGCCCAGCAGCTTGCCTTCAGAGGCCGGCCCGACGCTGCCGCCCACCGGGCACTCCAGGTAGGCTGCGCCAGCGGCTGCCGCCTTGGCGCCGATGGCCTGGGCTTGAGCCGGCTTGACTGTGCTCATGTCAATGAACAGGGTCTGCTTCACATCACCCGACAACAAACCCGCCTGCCCCAGATAAACCTGATCGAGTGCCGCCTCGTCGGTCAACATCGAGATGACCAGCTCGTTACTCTGCGCCAATTCACGCGGGCTATCGGCCGCGCTCGCACCCAAGTCCAGCAGCGCCTGCGCGCGTGCCGGATTTCGATTCCAGACACTGAGCTGATGACCCAGCCTAAGCAAGCGCTTGGCAATGGCTGTTCCCATTTTTCCGGTTCCGGCGATACCAATTTTCATAATTCATCCTAGTCAGATAAGCAAATTGCTGAAGGTCTGTCCCGCAAGGCGCTTATTATTATGAAACCAAAAAAGGATCGCCCATGTTCTACACCTGTTCCCCCAGCTGCACCAACCCACACCACCAACATGGGCCGGCACGCTCCGCCGCCGCCGCGGTCGCCCCCGCCAAGGCCAAGCTGTCGGTCCCGCTGGCGCGCAGTCGCAGCGGAAAATCCAAGGTCGTGGACATGCATTGCCACTACCTCAACCCCGTGGTCAACGCCAAGACGGCACACCTCAATCCGGCGCAGTACGACATGACGACGGTGTTTGCCGATGACTTGACGCGCGCCACCAACGTCTTGCAAATGAAGACCCGGGCTCCCAAGCTGACCGGGGTTGACGAGCGGCTGATCGACATGGACCGCATGGGCGTTGACATCCAGGCCATCTGCCCGGCGCCCTACCATTTCTTTTACTGGACTGAGCCTGATTACGGTGCTGAACTGGCGCGCGAAGTCAACGAAGGCATAGCGCAGATTGCGGCCGACCGTCCCGATCGCTTTGTCGGCATGGGTTCGGTGCCGTTGCAGAACGTTGAATTGGCGATTCGGGAACTCAAGTACTGCGTGAACAATTTGGGCATGCGTGGGATCGAAATCTGCACCAACGTGAACGGCAAAAACCTGACCGACCCCAGCCTTAAACTTGACAAGTTTTTCGCCTGCGCTGAGGAACTCGATGTGGTGATCTTCATGCACCCCCTGGGCTATTCGCAGGCCGACCGCCTGACCCACCATTACTTCAACAACGTGATCGGCAACCCGCTGGACTCCAGCGTTGCGGTGTCGCACCTGATCTTCGACGGTGTTCTCAAGCGCTGTCCCAAACTCAAATTCGTGGTGGCGCATGGCGGCGGCTTCATCGCCCATTACTGGGCCCGCATGGACCACGCTTGGCGCGCGCGCGCCGATTGCCGCACCGTGATCGACCAGCTGCCTTCGAGCTACCTGGAAAAGTTTTACTTTGACAGCATCACCTTCGATCCCGAAATGCTGAAACGCCTGATTGACCGTTTTGGTGCCGACCATGTGGTGCTGGGAACCGACTACCCCTACGACATGGGTGAAGAAGATCCGCTGGGACTGATCGCCCAGGTCAAAAAACTGCCCAAAGCGGCGCGCGATCTGATAGCCGGCGGCAACGCTGCGCGCCTGCTGAAGATCAGCTTCTGATAGCCAGTGCCAAAATTCACGTCTTTGCTCGTTGAGCTGATCAGAAATCGTAAAGCCTGGCCGGGTTGGCGACCAGAATCTGGCGCAAGGTGCTGGCGTCACCGGCCCACTGGGCCAGTCGATTGAGCGCGCGACCATCGTCTATCGCATTGAACGGCTCGATCAGATCGACCCGACGAATGCTCCCCGGCCTGGCGCCCGGATGCGGCCAGTCGCTGCCCCACAGCATGCGTTGGGGATTGGCGGCAATCAGCGCTTGCGCCAGGGCCGCAGCATCAGCGCAATCTTCGAGCTTGGAGATGCGGTGTGGCGCCGACAGCTTGACATAAGCCCGGCCCTGGCGCGCCAGGTCGAGCAGCACATCAAAGTGAGGCTGCTCTGTACCCAACGCGGCCTGGGCGCCACAAAAATGGTCAAGCACCACCGGCTGCTCCAGCGCTCCGATCACATCGGCCAAGCCGGCCAGCACCGTCAAGTTGGTGTAGAGCTGGACATGCCAGCCCAGGGGTGCGACACGCCGGGCCAAGCCCTCTAATTGCCGGGCCGCAGCAACCGGGTCGTGCATGCCACCGGTTTCCAGATTCAGTCGCACGCCGCGCACGCCGGCATGATGCATTTCCTGCAGCTGAGCCTCGCTGGTGCTGTTAGCTATCACCGCCACGCCACGCGCACGATCTCCAAGCGCAAGCAAACCATCGACCGTGCAGCGGTTATCAGCGCCGTAGGGGCTGGGCTGAACAATCACCACCCGCTGCAGTTGCAACAACCGTTGCAGGCTCAGCAGATCGGCCACCGAAGCATCACCCGGGGTATAGACCCGTCCCGCATCAAAGGGGAAACTGGTTGCAGGGCCGAACACATGGGTGTGGCAATCACAGGCCAGCGCTGGAACCTCGAAGTCAATGAGTTGGTGCTGCACTGCGTGCAAGCTTGTGTCGCTCACAGGGCTATGTCCTTGACCTGCTTGGCCTTGGCGGTACAGGCCGCCAGTAAAAATGCGATGTCGGTGCCGGTAGAGACATAGCGTGCGCCCATCCGGACGAACGCTTCTACCAGATCGGGGCGCGACGACAGGCCACCGACCCCCACATGCTTGCCGTGGCGCTGGGCACAGGCAATGGCGTGAGCGTAGGCTTCATGCACGCGCGGGTCGTCGTACTGGCCGGGGATGCCCATGTCGGCGGTCAAGTCATTGGTTCCAATCAAAGCCATGTCCACCCCCTCAACGGCCAGGATTTCATCGGCTTTTTCCAGCGCCGCAACGTTCTCGAACTGCACGATCACCATGGTAGCCTCATTGAGCACCGGATAGGCTTGGCTGGCCGGGAAGCTGCGGAACTCTAGGTGCGGCATGCCACCCGCAGCAGAGCGCGATCCCAGGGGCGTGAACTTGGCAGCGGCCACCACCCGGCGCGCTTCTTCGGCCGA
>CAXNKH010000012.1:0-14629 GCA_964202765.1 Burkholderiales bacterium
TGCGCGCCAGCGCGCCGTGCGCGTGTTCGTCTGAAGGGACCCTGGTATCTTGTGCCGGGCCCGGCACGATTGCACCACGCAGGCTGGCGTTGGGCGCGAGCACCCCATGGAGATTTGCCTTGAACGAAAACGATAATTCCAACCAAGCAGCCTAGCGGGTATTGCTTTGGCTGCGCCCGTGTGAACCAGGTCGGCAAATGATCGCGGAATTTGGCCAATTCATAGCCCTGCAATGTGGCCTGTTGCACTTGCCACCATGATGATTGCCAGCCACTGTCACTTTGTGCGTGCCGCTGGATGTCACGCTGAAACTCACCCCATGGGTATGCCCTGCCGATAGCTGCCATGGCAGCGCAACGCGCCGGGTAATCCGCAAGCTGCCACTCGGTCAGCACCATGCGCAAATTGCATTCGGCCTGCACCTCTTTCTGGGCCTGCTGCGATAGCGCCCGTGATGCCACGGCATGACCTGCATCCACAGTGCAGCCACCCAGCACGGATGTGACCATGGCTTCAAAGTGGCTGCGCCGATCTGGCGGCACCGCATCCAGCACGTCCGCCAGTCTGTGCTGACGACGCTTGGCAGCGAAAACGACCTCCCCGGCCACCAGCGCATCCTGCAATTCGGCCTGTGTGGTCGGCCAGGTGTCATTTGCCAGAATCCGGTTGACCCGCTTGGCCAGGATGTCGGGCGATATCTTTTTTTCGATACTTTGGGCCACCCGCTGGCAGACCCCCACCAGCTCGGTCATATCGGTAATGAGATACGCCAGTGGCGCAAACGCATCGGCATAACTCGAAAAGTCCGGCGCTGCCGGGATACCGATCGATACACCTGCTTGTATGGCCGAGCCATCTGCCGAACCAATGCCTGCTGTCTGCAATATGCTGTCTATGAGATGGAGTGCGTCTGGCTTTGATGCCCCATGAGCCCAGGCTTTTGCAGCCGCAGCAACTTCGGCCAGGCGATTGCGTGGCACCAGCTTTGCGAATTCAGGGGCCAGCTCTGGCGACCGGCTGACCACCCAGATCAACTCCTTGACCAACAATGCGGTAAGTACGTCGTCAGCGGGCTTATCCACCCTGTTGTATTGCGCCGCCAAGGTGGGCCAACTCCATTCACGTCCCAACCCAGTCCGTATCCGTCCAACGGCCAGGTAAATTCCGTCAGCGTTCGGCAGCACGGTATGCAGGTGTTTATATGCCACCAGAGCCTCGGAAGACATTGCCGGGGTGACTGGCACAGCATCCAACTGCCGGGCATCCATGAGCTGATCCCGCACGACGGTCATCACCTTCGCACCTTGCGCACCGGCAACAAGGCACTTACGCGCAGCGGCGCTTCGTCGTTTGCCGCGCTGCTGGTTGACAACTTTGACGCGGCGATTGTTGCGCAGGCGCTCATCACGCTTGGCCCGATACGCTGCATCCCGGTTGACTGAGTATTCCGGTCCAACATGCTGGGTGGGCTCCCGGTCTATACCCAAATCTGCATATGACTTGTGCGTCACCCGTTGGGGGAGCCCGGCTTTTTCCAGCGCCATGTTGATGTGTTTGGCCAGGCCCTCGCGCGTTTTGTAGAGCATGGCCCACTGCCGCCAGCGATTGTTTTTTTGGCCAAACCCATCGCCCTCAATGTCACGGGTGGTACACATCGCGTGGAAGTGTCTGTTCCCCACTTTGTCGTGCAAGGCCCACGAAACCACCTGACCTTCTGCCACCATGTACTCGGCAATGAAGCCGGAGACGATGGCTTTGCATTCATCAAGGCTCAGCTCGTTCGGGACAGCACCTTCCCACTCAGCAAAAAATACTGAATCCCTGCGGCGGGATTCTCGTTGCTCAACGTGACCCCACAGCGATAGTGGATCAAGCATCCATGCGGCTGCATTGGGTGGCCCCACCGTCTCACAGTGGGCCACCTCTTTCTTGTTGGTGGAGTTGTAGACCCGGTTGTTCAGCGGGTCGAAAACTCTGGCCCCTGCCCGGTAGGCGTAGGCACGTAGTGCCCTGAGTTTGCTGTTCTTCTTACGTGTGTGCCATTTGGCCGTCAAGTGGTAAATCGCCATGGGAATCAACCTGCGCTGCTCGCGCACCCGCTTCGCCGACCCCGGCGAACGTAGGCAAGTTGACACATCCAGTTCGCCCTCGAACTGGATGCGGGAGCCGTGGGGACGCAGGACCGCACGGGGCGAAGCCCACGCTAGTAGTTGGCCCGGCAGGGGCAACTTCTAAGTGCGCATGGTATCTAGGTACTGGATGCTGAATTTGGTGTCTTGGGAGTCCCATGCACTCAAATTACATGAGGCCACGAGAATTGCAACCAAAAGGGCAGTCTGGCAATGCTGTATGTCAGGCAGCTGGGCACCGCAAAACAGCGGACTTGGTCAATACGTCTATCTGTCAGCTCGATATCGCAGAGAAAACGACAACGTTGATGGCGACGCGCGTCCAACTAACGCACTTTTCGATTCAAAAATCGGCACTGATCGTCAAACCGCTGGTGCCAGAACGCGATAACAGCAACTAAACGACAACGAAGGCGATAGTTCCCAGTCGAACTGTCACTACGAAACCAGTTCCATCAGCTTCCCATACCCATCCACCACGTCGTACTTGACCTGGTCGGATGTGATTTTGGCGAAGAACTTGCGGGCGCACTCGATCTTGCTTTCCTCGATTTTGCGCAGGTCCATGCTGGACATGGAGCCCTTGGTTTCGGCAACGAAGTAGACGTGCTTGACCTTGCCTTCCTGGAACGCAATGGCCCAGTCGGGGTTGTAGTTGCCCACCGGGGTGGGTATGAAAAAGCCACGCGGTAGCTTGGCGTACACAACCACAGCGGTGCTTGTATCCAGCTCGCGCACAAAGTCGCGCTCGTTCTTGGAGTCGGTGAACACGTAGTCGTAAATGTGGTGGTCAGCCTTCACCGCCTTGCTGAAATCTTCCTTCGGCTTGTCCTGGGTGAAGATGTCCATGGTGTGCTTGTCACCCGTCGGGTCATAGGCAATATGCTCCACGATCACGGTCGCCTTCTGCTCATTCATCAGGCGCGCGGCCTTCTGCATGAAGTCTTCCGGGTTCGTGCGGTACTGACTGAACACCGCTTTGTTGATGCCCTGCAAGACACTGGCCACGGTCGCGCGGGTCAGTTGCGTCTCTCCGGCCAGTCGGCCAATCAGGTCGTACTTGACGGCGGAATGGGCTGACGCACGGTGAAAATCCGTCGTGGACTCGGTCACTTTGAACGATTCGCCTTGGCGAATACCGTCATAAGTTGCGGTTTCTGCCTGCTCCCCGGCCACCACGGTGTACTGCATGGGGCTGACTTTCAGCTCGGCTTCCAAGGCCTTCACGCACTTGGCAACCAGCTCCGGGGTTTCAAATTCCACCGTGTACGCGGCCTTGTGGTTGATCCGATTCCACAGCGCCTTGAACTCGGCTTTCTCGAAATTGGCGTTCAGCGGATTGGTTTTTGCCTTGCGGTCGTCCTCCGGCAATGGCAACTTCGCATCGCTGAACACACTGTCGATCAGTGCAAACACAGCATCGGCATGCGCCGCCAACTCTGGCGGCAACGCTGCAAGCGTGCCCTCTTTCTTGGCCTCGTGGTACGCGTCAGCGATGCGGTCTTTGTCGTCGGTGTAGTCGTTTTTAAGCAGGTACTTGTATATCTGCTTGGCAAGTTGCGGGGTTACATCCACGTCACCGGCTGTGGTTTTGAGCACCTTGCCAGTGAAATAGGACTCGTTGGCCTCCCGTGGCCGCTCCGACAATCCGTCACTGATATCACGCTGCAAGGCGGTCACAAAGTCCTTGTAGCTCTCGCTGGCCACTACGGTCAGCACGTTGATTTGATGCACCGTGGCGGCGTTGTCCATGCGATCGCCATGCTGATTTACAGATAAACGCAGGCCGCGCCCGACTTCCTGGCGACGGCTCACCGTGTTGTCGCTGTGCTTCAAAGTACAGATCACGAACACGTTGGGGTTGTCCCAACCCTCCCGCAAAGCGGAGTGCGAGAAGATGAACCGCACCGGCTCTTCAAATTTGAGCAACTGCTCCTTCTTCCGCAGGATCAGGTCATACGCATCCACGTCGTCGGTTTCGCTGGACTTCTTACCCGTCTCGGGGTCCACCATGCGCTTGCTCTTCTTGTCGATGGAGAAGTAACCTTCATGCGTGCGCCCGGTGGCGATGCCTTTGAGATAACGGTTGTACGGCGTGTCTTCCAGCGTCATTACCTCGGCCAATTGCTGGTTGTACTCTTGCTCGAACATCTGGGCGTACTCGCCATTTCGTTCGCCCGCATCGTCATAGCTGCGGTATTTGCTGACCGCGTCAATGAAAAACAACGACAGCACCTTGATACCCTGGGCGAACAGCGCCTGCTCTTTTTCAAAGTGGGCTTTGACCGCTTCGCGGATCTGAATCTGCCGCAACGCCGATTCACTGACATCACCCGTGGCCTCTCCCGCCACCAGCTCATTTCCATTGGTGAACGTCACTGTGTTGGTCAGCGCATTGATGTCGGCCACCACAAAGCCCCGGTACTGCTCCAAGTCGCCAGACAGGTCGAACAGGTTGTCATTGCGGGACAGCTTGCGCAATACGCGCTTGATACCGTTGTTCTGCTTGATTTCTAGCTCCACCCGCGCCACGGGCGCAGCGGTGGACACCTCGATAGACTCTAAATACAGGTACGCGTTGGTGCCTGTCAGGCCCTTGACCGATATGCCGCGCACCGCGATTTTCTTGACCAACTTCTGGTTGTACGCGTCCAACGCGTCCAGCCGGTGGATTTTGTTGTGGGCCGTCTTGTGTGTGGCTGAGTAGCGCAGAACCGCCAGCGGCTTGAAGTTGGCCAGCGAATCCAGCGTCTTACCGCCTTCCATTTTCTGCGGCTCATCCAGAAACAGGATGGGCCGGTTGGCGCTGATCACGTCAATGGGCCTGCGGGACTGAAAGTCGTCCAACTCCTCGTAAATGCGACGTGCATCCTTGCCAGTGGCATTGAAGGCCTGCACGTTAATCACCATGACGTTGATGCCAGCGTCGCTGGAAAAGCTCTCCAAAGGAGACAAGTTTTTGGAGTTGTAAATGAAGAATCGGGCGCGCTTCTTGTACTCGTCCAGAAAGTGCTCTGCGGTGATTTCCAGCGACTTGAACACACCCTCACGGATGGCAATGCTGGGCACCACCACAATGAACTTGCTCCACCCATAGCGGGCGTTCAGCTCGAACATGCTTTTGACGTAGCAATAGGTCTTGCCCGTGCCGGTCTCCATTTCCACGTCTAAATTGATGTCGCACACCTTGGTTTTGACCAGCGCGGCGGACAAAGGCAGGTTTTGCCTGCGCTGCACAGCGTGGATGTTTTCCAGCAACTGACCCGGCGTCAACGCCAGATCGGCGTTCTTGAAACCCACGGTTTCCAGCGCTGCCTCTGCCTGGCCACCGGCATCCACGGTACGGCCAGGGTCCACCCGGTAATTGAGCCCCTCGCGCTTGGGTTGCCCGGCGAAGCAATCCGCCACGGCTTCAACGGCATTGGTCTGATAGGCCTGCTTTTTGAATTTGAGCTTCATGGTCGTGCCGCTCAAATGGTTTTGATGTCGGTGCTTGGGCTCATCAACTTGAAGAGTTGCTCCACGTTGATCTTCACGCTGTCGGTTGCATATCCACTATCGCGGAAAACGGCCCGCAATGGCTCACGCTTGGCGAGTAGCTTGACGAATTCTTCGCTGACACCCTCGTCAAAGCAAGCGGCCAGGGCATTGCCATCCACAAAGTACACCGTCTTACCTTCAATGGTCTCCTTGGCAATTGGAAGCGCCAGGTCAACGCCCCAGTCCAGCAGCACCTGGAACAACAGGTCTTCGGCTGTGCGGTCTTCGCGGATGTTGTTGACCATGCCTGCGAGCTGATCTTGGTTCACGGCATCGGGGGTGTAAAACACCTCCTTCATGTTGGAGCTGTCGACCTTTAAGACACGGAAACCAGCGTCAAAACTCTTTGAAGTTAGGTCCGCCGATGTTTTCAACTGTGACCCTACTTTTCGGATTCGCTCCATTCCAATTTCGGCAATGTTTTTGTAGCCTCCTTTGTGTGCTTCACTGCCAGCCTCACAAACCTCTGGCATTTGGACAAGAATAAATCTCCGACTTCCGCCATCTTCTGCGTTTAGCTGCATTACTGCATGAGCGGTGGTTCCCGATCCCGAGAAAAAATCCAACACGATCCCGTCGTTTTCATTCTCAGATATCTCAATAAGGTGTTTGATAAGCTGCCATGGTTTGGCATATGGAAATGGAATCCCCATCTTAATGAATTCCTTAGAAGCAAGGGAATTCGGCCAATCCATAATGAAAGTACCAGGTCTTAGTCCAGCCTCCAAACGCTCGTGCAGATAAATTTTTGTGTAGATGTTCCAAATCGCTTGCTTGCCACTTTCATCCACAAGTGGTGATGTCGTCGTTTTCTTAAAGATCACCCGGTTTTCAGATTTATTTCTAAAAAATGTGGTTTCCGACCATCGCCAGAAACGATTTCCGGGAGGAATTACTTTGGATCCATCAGGGCAATCAATGAAATACCTACTAGGCCTGTCACCTTTCAGTGCCGGCATGTACAACGACACTTCGTTGTACTTTCCTCTTGTATCGGAGTGTTTGAAGAGTGCTAGATATTTCTCTGACTTTTGCGCGTTTGCATCGTTGAATTCATTTGCATGCAGTATGTCCTTTGAATAAGCCAGAATGTATTCGTGTGAAGGGGAAAACTGGGCTCCCTTATTACTGGTCAATTTGGTTTTTCTCACGATACAAGCCAAGAAGTTCTGAATGCCAAAAAGCTCATCGCACATCTTTTTCAGACTTGCTTGCTCATCATCCCCAATTGATACAAAGAGCACTCCGTCGTCACGCAGCAAATTTCTGGCCAACTTGATTCTTGGATAAATCATATTCAGCCAGTCAGAGTGAAATCTGCCGTTTGACTCACCATTGGCAATTAGCTTATTTCCCGATTCGTCCTGCTGATTTGATCGTAGAAAATATGAAGCGGCATCCTCTGCGAAATCATCCTCATAAATGAAGTCGTTGCCCGTGTTGTATGGGGGATCGATGTAGATCAGCTTGACCTTGTTCAGGTAAGTTTCTTGCAGCAATTTCAGAGCGTCGAGGTTGTCCCCCTCAATGAAAAGGTTGTTCGTGCTGTCGAAGTCCACACTTTCACCCCTGCACGGGCGCAATGTCTTGGCTATGGGCGCATTGGCGGTCAGCAGTGCCTCCCGCTTTCCAGGCCAACTGAGCTGAAAGCGCTCCTGAGGGCCATCCACTACGGCACTGGACAGTTCCTGACGTAACTGATCAAAGTCAATACTGCGTTTGATAACGCCATTGGCATCCGCTGCCTCAACTACGCAATTTGGAAAAAGCTCCGCCAGTTTGTCGATATTGGCCTGGGTTAGGTCTGGGCTGTGCATTTTTAGTTTATTCATAGTCTTTTTGGCTACTAGCCAACGTGGGATATACGGGAGAAGCTATCAAATACGTAGCAAAATTGCTTGGTGGGCCGATCATCATGTCAGCGCTTCCAGTTCATTCCGAATGGTACGCAACTGCGCGTTGATCTCGACCTTGCGATTGAACTGTTTTTCAGCGTTCAGGCGGGCTTCCAGCTTGGCTGCTTCCGCCCGTTTGGCTGCCGCTGCGGCCAGGCGGTCCAACTGGTCACGCAATGACTCACCCGCACGGGCCGGAACTGCCAAGTGCTGGCGCAATAGCTGCTCGTACAGGCCCTGCAAGTCAAGCGCCAGGGGCAATGCAGGCCGGGCGTCACCGTCTTTTTGCCAAGGCGCGGCGTGGTAGTCCCCCAGCACCCACTGGTCACTTGCGGCATCGCTGAGCCGCTTGTAGGCGGCAATTGGCTGGGTGTGCCCCTCGAACCGCAAGTTGAACAGGATGGGCCGTGGCATGGCTTTGTCGATGCAGCGCAGTACAGAATGACTGACATCAGGCAGCTTCAAGGCGACTTCAAACACTTCAATCTCGGGCACCGCCGGTTTGGCGGGCAGATTGATGGTCTCTGGCGATAGCTTGTAGGCCCAGGTGATGCTTTCCACCTGCACCACAAACAGCGCACGCAATGCCGCCGTGGGCTTGGCATGGGCGTAGATTTTCGACTTAGCTACTGGGCGGCCCACGGCTGCCTGCGACGGCCAGGCGAAAAGAGCTTGGGTGGCCGTTTGTGTTGTCATTGGGCCTGAATCACCAAAAAGCTGATCAGCTCGAAGTCTTCGAGCCCGGCAATTTCACCCACCAAGGCGCTGGTTTTGCCGGGCGAGAACAGGCTGTCCACGTCCTGCTCTTGCTGGCGCTCGATCATGGAGTGAATGGCCTGGTCCAGCAGGTTGGAGAACGTGCGCATATTGCGGCCATCGTCGGTCGCCTTGTTAAAGGGCTCAAACGCGGCGGGTATTGGTTCGCTGCGGCCTTTGCAGGCGTTACGGGCCAGGTCCAGCAGTGCCTTGACCTCCATGTGGTCGGCGATGATGCTGCCGTCCATGCCAATATAGACAAGGTAGTACGGGTGTAGCCGGTTCTTCTGCTGCACCACGGCACCTGTTGTACCGCTGAGCAACCGGTTGCGCAGCGTGAATATGACACCGGGCCGCAAACCCTTTTCGGGGTTGGCGGGCACCACGGCATGCAAGCCGTTGGGCAGGCGGGCCAGGTCACCATGGGCTTTGACGTAGTTCAGCAAGTCCATGCGGAAGTCGTTCAGGCCAAGGTCGGTGATGGACACCCCGGTTTTGAGGTCTTCCATTTCAATGACTTCTTCTTGCAACCGGCGCAATTGCTCCTTGCGGTAGGCCACGTCATTGGACTGGGCGGACAGCACGTTGTCATCACCCGTGGCGGTGACGTCAGCAATCATCATGCGGCTTTCCACCCGCTCTTTGAGGCGGATGTACTCGTCCAGGCTGATATCTGGCCAGTAGTTGACCAACTGGATGCGCGCATTGGGGGAGCCAATACGGTCCACTCGGCCAAAGCGCTGGATGATGCGCACCGGGTTCCAGTGGATGTCGTAGTTGATGACGGTGTCGCAGTCCTGCAAGTTCTGGCCTTCGGAGATGCAATCGGTGCCGATCATCACGTCGATTTCACCCGGCTCGTGGGGCATGGTGAGTGCCTTCTCTTTGGCGCGCGGCGCAAAGAGCGTGAGCATAGTCTGAAAATCCACGCCCTGGCGGGGGTTGGCAGCCAGGCGGAGTGTGGTTTTGGGCTCGGTGGAACCGGTGACCTTGCCAGTATGGATGCCGTGCTTCTGGAACAGGCCAAGCGCTAAGTTGTCGTACAGGTAATTGGCCGTGTCCGCGAACGCAGTGAATATCAAAAGCTTGCGGTTGCCGGGGTTAAAGGGGTGCGCCAGCTTCTGCTCGATTTGGGCTTTGAGGTGTTGGAGCTTGGCGTCGTCAGCCGGGGTGATTTTGGCCATTTCAGCCAAGAGCCCGTCAATTACGCCTAGGTCACCTCCCAAGTCGTGTTCCCAAGATGGCAAGTCCATGTCGCCCAGGTCGATTTGCACTTTGCCACCAGTTGAATTGCTTTCATTGCCCTGGTCGTCATCCAGATCCGGCAACAGCTCGTCGTCAAAGTCAGCATCTTCAAAGTCGGGCGTGTGGTCGGTGAACTTGGCGGCCTTGCCTGACTTTTTGAAGGCGGTGATCTTGGCCAGCGCCTTCTGGTGGTTGCTTTGCAGGCTTTGCAGGGTGAGCCGGAACGACGCGACCGAACTTTCTAGCCGTTTCAGCAGGTTGACCGTCATCAGCGCTTGCAAGCTCTTTTCGCGGTCGGCCTGTTTGAGCTTGCCGCCACCGCTGGCCACCTCGGTGTCGTACATGTCTTCGTACTTCTTGATGCGGCTGGGCAGGATGTAACCCACGGGCGCATACACGGCCAGTTTCAGCAGGCTGAGCTGGTTGAAGATGTCGTTGAATCCAATGACATCGGTGCGCTGGGTCAGCGGGCAGTGGAATGACAGGGGTTTGAGGCGTTCGGGGAAGGTGCCAATGTCCTTGGTGTCGTAGAACGTCTCGATGTGCTTGCGCGACCGGGCAATGGTGACGCTGTCCAGCAGCTCGAAAAAGTCGAAGTCCAGCGCGGCCAGGATGGCACTGGCGGTGCGCTCCTCCGGCGGCAGCTTGGTCCACATATTGAACGCGGTCTGTGCGCGGCGGAATATCTCGTCGATGTCCTTCTCGGTGCGCAGCTTGTCACCCAGCAGACCGGCGTTACCTTCGTAGGCCAGGGCCAGTTGGTTACGCAGATCGTTGAAGCGGTTGTTGACCGGGGTGGCAGACAACATTAGCACCTTGGTTTTGACGCCCTGCTTGATGACCGTGTTCATCAGCTTTTGGTAGCGCGTCTCCTTGTCCTTGTAGACATCGTTGTTGCGGAAGTTGTGGGACTCGTCAATTACGACCAAGTCGTAATTGCCCCAGTTCACCCGGTTCAGCGGCGTGCCAAAGGATTCGCCGCTGGTGCGCTGCAAATCGGTGTGGCAGAGCACTTCGTAGTTAAACCGGTCTTTGGCGAAGATGTTGGTTTTGAGATTGCGGTTGTAGGTCAGCCAGTTGTCGGCCAGCTTCTTGGGGCACAGCACCAGCACAGAGCGATTGCGCAGCTCGTAATACTTGATGACGGCCAGCGCTGTGAAGGTTTTGCCCAGGCCCACGCTGTCGGCCAGGATGCAGCCGTTGTAGGTTTCCAGCTTGTTGATGATTCCAGTGGCGGCATCGCGCTGGAAGTTGAACAGCTTTTGCCAAACCAATGTGTCCAGATAGCCGGTGCGGTCGTTGGGCAGCACGTCTTCGTTGAGGTCTTCCAGGAACTCATTGAAAATGTTGTAGAGCATCAGGAAGTAGATGCGCTCGGGCGAATTCTCTTGGTACACCGACGCAATGTGCTCACACACCAGGCTGGTCACGTCTTTCAACTTGTCGGGATCAGCCCATATCTGGTCGAACAGGCTGAGGAACACGCTGGTATTTGCGGGCTCATCGAACTTGTTGACGATGTTGGACACCGCATTCCCGCGCTGATAGCCCAAATCCACGGCAGTAAAGCCATGCAGCGGCATGTAAACCGCATTGGGCGCTGCGGGGCCAGCGGCCTGCACCGCTGCAAACTGCTGCATGGGTGCCACGCCACTGTTGGAACGGAATTTGGCTTTGCGGCGCATCCAGTCGGCACATTCGCGCGCAATGGCACGCTGGGTCAGCTTGTTTTTGAGCTGTACCTCGAACTCGGTGCCATAGAAACTGCGCTCACTCTGGGTTTCGGAGGGTGACTTGGGAATATGGAACTCGCGCCGCTCTTTCTTGGCGGCATCGGTTACCTCGTCGGGCATGAACGTGGGAGACGTGAAGATGAACTCGAATGACTCCACCGATTCCAACTCGCGCTTCAAGGCCTCATAGGCGTAAATGGAGAAGCATGACGCGGCGATTTTGAGCCGCGCGCCCGGCTGGACTGACTGCTTGATGTCCTCGCCCAGCAGGTCGTTGATGTTGTCAATGAGTTTCATGCTCTTTTTCTGACGCTCCTTAGGCGCATCTTACCGAACGCGGGATCGGGCTTTCAGAGCGGAAAAGCTGGCGCGAGCAATCCCCAGGCCATCACCATGCGTGTTGGCCGGACTTCGGGATAAGCCATACGGCAAAGGGGTGGTATTCCCGGCAGGCGCGCGGTTGTGCCCGCAGTGGCACGTTCCGGGACTGCCGGGGATAGCTGCCCTTTTTGAGGGCTGCTAGGGCTCTAAATCCAATAGGCCGTCTACTGCGTAAGTGTCAGAAATAGCTCGACCGGCTAGAACATCGTAGATTCGGTCGGCAACGTCTTTCCCAGGTGCGCCAATTGACTCCACAGATTCCAAGAAGCTCTTCAAGTCCAGGAAGATGTTGCTGGCTCTTGCGACTGCTTCTGGGGGGAACGTTGCACCTCCCGAATGGGCATAGGCGTAAGCCAAAGCGCGCAACACAAATTCAGGGGGAACCGCTTCGTAGTCGAATTTGACTTCAAATTTCCCCTGACTAGCCATCTTTTGCCCTAGCCAAAACCATTCAGAAATGCCATGAGGATTGATGCAGTCTGGCTTAACAGCGCTCGCGTAATCAATTGCAGGGCCATCTTGCCGATGTAAAAGCCCGAATTGATACCACTTGCTGACATTGCCCCTAATGATGGCTGCATTCCCGTCACGATGCCGTAAACCACGATGCCACCACTCCTCAGCCGCGCTATCCTCATCCCCATAACGAATTACAGCGGGTGCACCCTCACGATGCACGAATCCATCCGTACACCAAACATGGGTTTCGGGGTGCAAGACCAGAAGCTCCTTGAATTTGGAGTGGTTCAAGTGCGCATTGACAAAGCATGCGTTTGACCTGGCGATGTACAGGGCGGGTCTATCTTCTACGCTCCGCAAGCGCCCATGGAACCAATGCTCTTCTGCGCCATCATCAAAGCGCAAAGCAGGCTCTCCAATTGCGTGCAACTTCCCGTTTTCGTCTACCTTTCGAGATACAACTGCGGAGTGGTCGATGTCCCGTTCTCCAACAGCAAATAGTCGACAACGCTTAGGCATCTGGACTTTTGAAATGATGTTGCTCATATCAAGCCCCCCT
Organism: Burkholderiales bacterium; assembly: GCA_964202765.1. Lineage (GTDB taxonomy): Bacteria > Pseudomonadota > Gammaproteobacteria > Burkholderiales > Burkholderiaceae_C > CAXNKH01. Next base: position 12,698 of record CAXNKH010000012.1, read on the forward strand.
CTCGTTTACGGCAACATCACCAGCGTATTGGGAATCGTCATCTCCGACTCCATCAGGCAACGGGATAGTGTCAATGGTTTGCGAGCGATACTTTTCCGGCTCGTGTAGGAACGTCCACACGGCAGTTCGAATTGACTCCCAAGTGGCGTCATCAATGACACCCACAAGGACAGCCAACTCAGGCATTGCTGTACTGGCACGCCAAATCATGCTGACTACGCGCTCATCTTCGAAGTCCGGGCAAGATTCCGAATTGGCAAGCGCATGCAAAACAAGTACCGGTGGCGGCTCGTCGGTCGGGAAGTCATACGCAAGCGGCTCGTCAAACGCAAGTTTGCGCCCATACCAATAGCACGTGTACTCTGAGCCATGTCGGTGATTGGCCTTAAAAGCTGGGCCATCCTCTCGGTGAAGTAGCCCGTGGTAGTACCAAAATTCCCCTCGCAGTGTCTCGACGGCTGGACCATCGCTGCAATGTCTTCGGCCACGGCACCAGTACTCCATACAGTAGGTGTCTTCGTCACCATGATTGCGAATTGCAGCGCCGTCATCGCAATGAATCAAACCGTCAACACAACAGATTTCAGCGCCCGGATTGAGTTGAAGGGCATCTGGAATGTTGTCCCGCTCAGAGGACCCCAAGGGAAGTTGAACAGCGTTGGTTTCAGTGATGTAGATTGCAGGTAAACCGCGTTCTCTATGCGCCCTTCCATGCCGCCAGTACTCTGTGGCACCGTCTTCAAATTGCACTGCGACACCGTCATCACAATGCAGGCGTTCATCAGCACCCCGAAGGACAAATTTTGGGGCTTCTGACCGCCAACACGGTTCTGCCTCAAAGTAACGCAAGGCCAGTGGCAGTGGAAGCGTTTCGCGGGTGTTCGCGGGGTGGTAGATGGGGTTGTCTGTGTGGTCCATATCAAGCCACCTTTCTGTCTACGACCACATCATCGGCTTGGTTGCCGTACATGGTCCAGCCAGCGCGCTGGGCGCGGCTGAACAGCTCAATGCGACTGACATCTGGGTACAGCGCCTCCAAGCGTTCATGCACCACGACGGGCTTGGCGCTATGGGCCCCAACCTTGCCTCCGAAGACCGAGGATTCGCGCACTTTCTTGTCTGCGATGGTCAGGCCTGCACCGCGCTTTCCGACCAAAACCATCTCGTGGTGAATGCTTGCAGTGCCGCCCCCACAATTTAGCTTGCCCTCCTTGTGCCAAACCCAGCATGACGAGTAGTCAAACCCCCAGGCTTCCATGACTTTGAGGCCATCTGGCAACAGCGAAGCCGGGCACCACATGAACAGCATGGAGTCTTCCGCAGCGATTTCCGCGACACCCATCTCGCAGATAGCATCAATCGTTAGCGTGATGTATTGCTCGTGGGGCAAGAGTCGGCTTGCAGACCTGTCGTTTGGCATCCCGTAGTCCCAAGGCGGGTCAGCCAGGATGACGGAGTGGCGCGAGCCGGTTGGAAGGGCCACGTTCTTCGCACTGATAGCCGCTTGCTTGACCAGACGCAGAGTACGAGACTCTTTGCCTAGTCGCTCTTTTACAGCGGCGGCCACGCGTAATGCCTTTCGCTCGGTCTCACTGATTTTGGCGCGCAGCCCGGTTTTGCCGGTGTTTGCAGTCACGTAGGCTTCATTGAGGGTCATGGAGCCGTTGTGCACCGCGTCCAGTAGCGTTGCGTTCTTCTGCAAAATCAGGCGACTCGCCTTCTGGATGGCATCCCTGCTGACACCAAACAGCGTGGCTGCCTCAGCCTGAGATAGCACCGCCTCGTGTATAGGTATTTCAAACCACCTTTTCCCCGATCCGCTAGGGCAGCGGGGTCCCGAGAAGCGGTGAATCGCGCGGTGTTTGGTGACAATCCCCCGCTCTCGATGACCATTCACCCCCTGAATCGGCCCGAGTTGCCTGACTTCAACGC
>CAXNKH010000013.1:0-14538 GCA_964202765.1 Burkholderiales bacterium
CAAAGTGCTCGACGAGCTTGATCGATTCTGTCGACTTGTTTTCGATCATCGCCTGCGCCGTCAACTTGATCGCGTTGTAGTCGCCCCAGGCCTGGTTCTCGGGCGGGCGACCATAGATCTTGGTGAAATCGGCGACGAACTTCTTCGACGCTGGCGTGTCGATCATGTGGTGCCAGACCACCGGCCAGGTGCCGAGAAAGTTGGTCGGCCCCGCAGCCCAGGCCAGCGCGGTGTCGAAGCCGAAGCCGGCCACCGGGAAATTCAAGCCAAACTCTGAGTACTGTTTCAAGAAGTTGGTGATCTGATTGCCAGCCAGGTTGGAGATCACCAGGTCGGGCTTGGCGCTGCGAATCTCGAGCAGCAGGGGGGAGAAATCGGTGACATCGGTGGGCACCAGCTTGTCGGCCGAGAAGTTACCGCCATTGGCTGACATGAAGCGCTTGGACACGCGTAGCAGGTCGTGGCCGAAGGCGTAGTCGGCCGTCAGGGAAAACCACTTCTTGCCCTTGACGAGGCCCTGGGCCATCAGTGAACGGCCACAGGTCTTGACATACATCGAGTTCTGGCTCTCGATGTGGAACATGAATTTCTTGCAGCCTTTGCCGCGCAGTTCGTCGGAGTTGCCGCCGGTGTTGATGAACAGGGTGCGCGTGCGCTCGGCGACTTGGCTGATCGTCAGGCACGAGGCCGACGAGATCTCGCCGATGATGCAGGCCACCTTGTCGCGCTCGATCATGCGCTCGGCTTTGGTCGACGCGGTCTGTGGGTTGACCGAATCTTCTTTCAACAACTCGATCTTGCGGCCGTTGACGCCACCCGCAGCGTTGAGCTCGGCCACCGCCATGTCGGCGGCCTGCACCGCGTATTCGCCCAGGGGGCCTAGGAAGCCGGTGCGCGGTGTCAGGTGGCCGATGCGGATCACGTCAGACTGGGCGCGGATCAGCGCCGGGAAGCCAACAGCGGCCAGCGCGGCCGAAGCACCAACGATCACTCGGCGGCGGGGGTAAACAAGTTCATTCATCGGTGTCTCCTTTGGGTGGGGTTGAAATTGCACGATTATGGCAAGTCAAATCACCTTGCCGTGAACATTGATCACAGTTATTATGCACCCGAAATCGATGCCTGAGCTGCGGGGGCTTTGCTGGCCCGCGCCACAGCCTTCAGCCAACGCAGGCGGCGTTTTGCCACAGGAATGAGCACAACAAAGAGGGCACACGAGATGGATTTGGACCTGAAGGGATTGCGCGTGATGGTTTCTGCCGGCGCCGGCGGTATCGGACTGGCGATCGCGCGCGCTTTCGTGCACGAGGGTGCGCGTGTGGCGGTCTGTGATGTCGATGTCGCCGCGTTGTCGACGCTTGCAAGCAGCGACCCTTCGCTGTACAGCGCGCCCTGCGATGTGTCGCAGCGCGACCAGGTTGCGCAATGGTTCGGCAGCTCGCTGGCGCATCTGGGCGGCCTGGACTGCCTGGTCAACAACGCTGGCATCGCCGGGCCGACGGGCAAGGTCGACGCCATTGACCCTGAAGCCTGGGACCGCTGCATCGCCGTCGATCTAACCGGACAGTTCAACTGCGTTCGACTGGCCGTTCCCGCGCTACGCGCATCGACCAACGCCAGCATCCTCAACGTCTCATCGCTGGCCGGACGGCTGGGCTTTGCATTGCGCACGCCGTATGCGGCAGCCAAGTGGGGCGTGATCGGACTGACGCGCTCGCTGGCGGCAGAACTCGGGCCCGACAACATCCGGGTCAACGCGCTGCTGCCCGGCATCGTCGCTGGCGACCGCCAGCAACGGGTACTGGCCGAGAAGGCGCAGGCGCTTGGCCTGACATTCGAAGAAGTCGAGCACAGCGCCTTTGCCGGCACCTCGATCAAGCAATACGTGACCGCTGAGCAACTCGCTGACTATGTGGTGTATCTAGCCAGCCCACTCGCGGCAACGATTTCGGGGCAAGCCTTGTCAGTCTGCGGGGACACCAACCTGTTGAGTTGAAGGCGCTGCACAAGCCAGCAACCGAGTAAACTCATCCACAGTTGCCAGTTCACATGGCAGCTATCCGCCGCACCCCCCAACACCTCAGGGTGTATCCCTAGCAGGCTGCTGAAATGCCGCGCGCCAATGGCGACGAGCCTTGAAAGTTCGGGCCGAGCTGTTGCGCCTCAGACCAGCGCCTGTTTAACTCGCTCAGGTGACATGGGCAGATGGCGTAGTCGCTTGCCGGTCAACTGAAAAACGGCGTTGGCGATGGCCGGGGCCACCGGCAAGACACCGATTTCGCCCATGCCCGTAGGCGCAGCGTTGGAAGCCACAATTTTGGAATGAATCTCCGGCATGTCGCTCATGCGCAGAACCGGGTAGTCATTGAAGTTGGACTGCACGACTGCGCCATCTTTGATGGTCAACTCCTCGAGCAGGGCAAGCGAAAGACCAAAAACCACCGAGCCCTCCAACTGGGCCTGAACGTTGACCGGTTGAATCACCAGGCCGGGGTCCACCGTGATCCAGAAGTTATGAACCTTGATTTTTCCCGTTTTTCGATTCAGTGAAACCTCGGCCACACCGGCTGACAGCGTGCCGTGGTAGTCAGAGAAAGCGATGCCCAAACCACGGTCTTTGCGTTTGCGCTTGAAGTCGGCCATCTCGGCCACTGCGCGGATCACCGCATTGGCTCGGCTATCGTCCTGGGTGAGCTCAAGCCGCAAAGCCAGCGGGTCAACCCCCTTGGCCTGAGCGACTTCATCCATGAAGGCCTCAATGGCGAACTTGTTGTAACCCGCGCCAATGCCGCGCAAGGCCTGGACCCGCATGCCACGGATTTCGCGCACGCCCTCGGCCAGCACATGGGCAATGCCGTAGTGGGGCAACTCAGAGCCGGCCCAACCGACATAGTCCTTACCGCCAGTGGCCTGGAACCTGGCCGGGGCGGCCATGGCATCGACGTTTTCAGCGACGATTCTGTGGCGCCAGCCCAAGAGATTGCCACTGGCGTCCAAGCCTGCTTTCATGACATGGTGGGTCATGGGGCGCGCGCGCGCAGCGGCCATGTCATCCTCACGACTCAGGATCAGCTTGACTGGCTGCTTGGTGATATTGGACAACACCACGGCCTGGGCCACGATGTCGGGCGCGATGCGCCTGCCAAATCCACCACCCAGCAGGTACTGATGAACCTTGATCTTGTCAGGCGTGGTTTTCAGGATGCCTGACGCCACCACCGTGGCGAGAAAAGCGAACTGGGTTCCGACCCATATTTCAGCGGACAAACCATCGGCAGCCACTTTGGCCACACAGTTCATCGGCTCCATCTGGGCGTGGTAGCAATGCTCCGAGCCGTAAGTTGCCGTGATGATCTTGTTGGCCGAAGCCAAGGCGCTGGCCGCATCGCCTTTCTTGTAATGGTCCAGCGCCTTGGCTGTTGGGTCCTGACCATGGCGCGCATAGTCTGCCTGGGCCTGCTGCGAGTTGAATTTGGCGGCCACCGCCGTGCTGGTATTCCAGCTTACTTTGGCTTTGAGCAGGGCCCGAGCCACGCGGGTCGCTTGAACCGAAGTCGCTATCACCGCCACGCCAAACGGCAACACCAGGACCTTGGTGACACCCGGTACCTGCATCACCTCAGCCGTATTGACATTCTCCGCCTTGGCTCCGTCCATTGGCGACTCCAGCACCGTCGCGTACACCATGTCGCTCACCTGAACGTCGATGCCAAACTTGGCTGAGCCATTGACCTTGGATGGAACATCGCTGCGCCCAATGTCCATGCGTCCGATCAGGCGGAATTGCTCAGGCTTTTTCAGATCAGCCTCTGTAATCTTCGGCAACTCGGCAGGCACGCTGGCAAACTTGGCGACATCGCCGTAGCTGATTCGCTGATTGGATTTGACATGAATCACCTGCCCCATTTGGGTCGTCAGTTCTGCCAACGGGACGTTCCACTTGGCCGCCACCGCATCGAGCAAGACCCTCCGCACCTGGGCACCGGCCAGACGCAAGGGCATGAAGTAGCCAGGCACGGCAACACTGGCCAAAGACGCCTGGCCACCGTTCAACAGCTTGTGCGGGTTGCCATAGACCTTGGGGTTGGGTGGCGCAAACTCGGCTCTGACTTTGGACCAATCGGCGTCAAGCTCTTCGGCCAAGATCAAGGGCAAGGCCGTCAACGTGCCTTGTCCCATTTCGGCAGTCGGTACCAGCACCGTGATGGTGTCGTCAAAGCCTATCGTGACCCAGGCACCGATCTTGATGGCAGGGTCGTTCACCTGTGCAGTGGAGGCTGACGACAACAGGCTAGCGCCGAGCGTGAAGGAAAAAGTCAGACCACCCGTTCCCGCCAGGAATGTGCGACGCTTCAGTTCGGTACTGAGGGTATTGTTCTGCGTGTTCATGGTTTAAGCCTCCTTGGCAGCACGTTGGATGGCTCGAACAATGCGTGGATAGGTTCCACAGCGGCAGATGATTCCGTTCATGTGGGCAACGATCTGATCTCGACTCGGGTTCTTGTTCTTCTCGAGCAGGGCCGCGGCCTGCATGATTTGTCCGGATTGGCAGTAGCCGCACTGGGGCACTTGCTCGGCGATCCAGGCGCGTTGCAGCTTATGGCTCGAATCAGGCGACAAACCTTCAATCGTGGTCACTGTTTTCCCTGTCACAGCCGAGACCGGTGTGACGCAAGACCGGATCGGTGCGCCATTGAGATGCACCGTGCAAGCCCCGCATTGGGCAATACCGCAACCAAATTTGGTCCCGGTCAATTTTAAATTTTCACGCAACACCCACAGCAGCGGGGTTTCCGGCGCGACCTCGACATTCGAGGTGTCACCGTTGACTGACAACTTGATGGAACTCATGGATATCCCTTTAGAAATAGCTTGTTCCAGACAACAACATTTCCGGCTGTCCAGTTGTCCCTACTTTACTGGCAAGATGCGGAAAAACACCTGGGGTTTATGCCTATAGCGGTCAGTCCGAATGGCCAGTACCAGGAACGGGGGCGGGGTCGGATTCGAAAAAATCCGGTCCCCCCTGGCCAACCCGTTGACCGCTGCCCAGGCAAGCGGGGAGCATGTAACGCCCAATTGCGCACTCGATGTGCTGACTACCGCCCCGCAAACACCGCCCCCTGTTCCCGCCAATCCAGTGGCACCGCCCGGTGCAGCACAAAGCTCAGTTCGATCGACGCCTCGGCACCGGCGACCAGTTGCTTGATGACTGCCGGGGCCAGCAGCGCGAGCCGCGCAATCTTGCTCACCCGAATCTGAACCCCCCCGGATTTTATGGATGCTACCGTCAGTTCGAATCGGGTTTGGTGGCCAGTAGCAATTGCTAATTTTGCAGCAACAAACAGAAATACCTGGTTCACTTTTGACTATGCAATAAATCAGGGTCGGACGCAGAACTTCTCAATCCGCAGTTGCAACAGAGAAATTTAATTGGAATCTGACCCCAATTACGATTACGCTTAACGCATTTGCGCTGAAAGCAAAAGGTTCCATGCGCAACTACACAAACGAAGTGATTGTGGAAGGCATCAAAGCAGGAGGTGTCGTGCCTGCCTAATAGTGTCGTGCCAAACACGACACCTCTTAGCCAACCCGCTTTGTGCGGGTTTTTTAATGCCTACATAAAAAAACCCCACCACTCTTGCGAGCCGCGGGGTTTTTATGACTTGCTAAATCCTTAACTGGCTGATGCCAGCGGGGGGATTAGAAAGAGTGCGACAGACCGATAATTGTCTTTTGATCTTTGAAGCCTACCGTGGTGTCAGCTGCAACTGCGTTGTTTTGGGTTATACCGTGCATCACGTAAGCAACACTGCGCTTGCTCAAGTTGTAACGAACGCCGGCCTGGGCGAGCTTATAGTCTTCAGACAAAGCGCCTGTAGAACTAAGCTTTGAATCAGCTCTACCCATGCTCACGAAAGGTGAATATGCCCCGAGTGCGTAACTGGCGCTGATGTTATAAGCCTTGTAATCAGTTGCAACTGTACTTGTTGTAGAACCGCCGTTGTCACCCTTGTTGTAGGTAAAACCAACTTTGGCTGCACCCATCGTGTAGCTACCGCCGACCTGGTTCAACGAAGCACTGCGTTCAGCTGCGTTGGTTGTAGCTGATGTTGCAGCTGCAATCAATGCACCATAAACGTTGGTACGTGTTGCCAAACCGGAAGCAATCACAGAAGCTTGCATGTCGGCCTTGGTGTGTGCGAAAGCCAATGCCACTGGTCCACTTGCATACTTCACCATGATGCCCATACGATTGTTTTTGTCCACACTCAAACCACTTGCTGTGATAGCTGTATTTGATGTAACGTCCTCACGACCTGTGAAAGCGCCCGTTTGAACTTGCACTGTTACGCCGTTCATTGTTGGTGAAATGTATGTCAAGCCGTTCGCACGGGTACCACCGACTGCAGCGTTACCGTGTGTGTGTGCCTTGTCAGCACCAGGGGTACCTTCTGAACCTTGAACGAATCCCGCCAAAGTAGAAAGTTCATACAGGTTGGTGTATTGATAGCCGATACGAACAGTACCCATACCACCTTTTACGCCCAGGAAACTTTGACGGTTGGTGCCTTGGCTGTAAGCGCCAGCTGTGCCTGAAGCAGCAGCAGCACTGCCAGAAGCAGAGAAGCCGTCATATTGGTGACCAGCTGCCCCACTGCGAACGCCGAACAAAGCGCCGTTGGTTGGGCTGATGCCTTGCTCGATCAGGAAGTCTGCGCTCAGGCCGCCACCGAGGTCTTCCGTACCACGGAAGCCGATACGGTTACCTGCGTTTGCACCGTCCATGACGCCGGAGCTTTTCGTAAAGACGGCGCTGTTACGGCTGGTGGTATTGTGTGTGCCGTAGCCAATGTCAACAAGGCCATAAATGGTCACTTGAGCGAAAGAAGCAGTAGCAGCAAGTGCAGCCACCGCAATGAGGGTTTTTTTCATCATCTATATCTCCAAGGGTTAAACAAAGAGCCTAGTTTACTTTGGGCTTATCTGGGTGTTACCACTTTGATGCCCCCGCTGAATTCCAAGCTAAGCTCCTGGATCAGGTAGCTAGACTAAATTTAACCAGAGTCAAGGGGAGGTTGCAAAGATTCCGAGTGGAAATATTTGTTTTCGTTGCAACGGTACAACAAGGTGTGGCGGGCTTTTTCCACTGCCCGATCACCCTCGGCTGTACCGCAACAGCGAACACACACCAGTGATGTGGGGCAAAATGTTCTACAATTGAATATGTCACTCACTGGAGTACCCGCCATGCACACGATCACCTTGCGTGAAGCCAATCAAAATTTTTCCAAATACATCGCCGCCGTTGAGCGCGGGGAAGAGTTCACTGTGACCAAACGCGGGCGCGAGGTGGCTCGGATTGAGCCTGTTGCCCGACCGCTGGAGCCAGCCTCAGCCATTGCGTTGCTCCAGGCACGCCAGGCCTTGCAAGCCCGACTGGCCAAGTACAAACTGCCTCACACTGTAGGGAAGTTTTCTCGCGAGGAGTGCTATGAGCAGTAGCAGTCTAGACTCCAATGTCTTCATCTACGCTTTTCTGGGCCAGGATGAGCGAAAGCGGTCCATTTCGCTGGACCTGATCAATACCGCGCAGGTAGAACGCCATGGCGTAGCTTTGCAGGTCATGGGTGAGGTGTATGAACGCCTGCGCCGACCGGATGGCATTGCGGCCTCGCTGGCGGCCAAATTGGTGGCGACGGAATTTGCGCACTTTGAGATGCGGTCTGCAACGCCTGCGTTATTTGCGACGGCCCTACAGGTTTCGGCCAAAACGGGGCGCCAGTTTTGGGACAGCCTGATCATCGCCACTTGTGCCGAGCACGGCATAAAAACGCTGTATTCCGAAGATCAGGGACCAGCGCCACACACCTTGCTTGGGGTCCGACTGGTCAATCCATTTGCTCAAGTGACGCCAGCATGAGTCACTTTGACCCTCTCCTTAACGCCGCCGACTCGGCCTTGCGCACGCTGTGGGCCAAGCCGCAAGCCACGCGGCCCCTGCCGCAAACGGCCGCGCCGACCGCAGTTTGCGCCCCTGGCACCGAGCTGAGTCGAGCCGAAAAACAACGCTCTGGCGCCTTGATGCGGGTCAACCATGTGGGCGAGGTCTGCGCCCAGGCGCTCTACACCGCGCAGGCCCTCTCCAGCCGTGACCCGGCGCTGCGCGCCCATTACCAGCGCGCCTGCGAGGAGGAAACCGAGCACCTGGCCTGGACCCAGGAGCGACTGACCCAACTTGGCGATCGGACCTCGCTGCTGAATCCGCTGTGGTACGCCGGCGCTTTTGCCCTAGGGCTGGTGGCCGGGCGGCTCAGCCCGGGCTTAAGCCTGGGTTTTGTGGTGGAGACCGAGCGCCAGGTCGAAGCCCATCTGGCGAGTCATCTGGATCGCTTGCCCCTGGCCGATCAGGCTTCACGCGCCATCGTGGCGCAAATGAAGGCCGATGAAGCGGCCCACGCCCGACAGGCCCAATCCGCAGGGGCACAGGAATTGCCGGCACCGGTCAAGCAGTTGATGCGGTGGGGCGCCAAGCTGATGACGACAGTGGCGCATCACGTGTGAGAGGAGGTCAGTGGCTGAGCAACTTGGCCAGAACGGCAATGATGCCGCCGATGACAAACCCTAGCATCCACTTGATTTGGGCAACTTCCGTTTTAAGCACGGCCAGATCGGTTTTCAGAGGTGCCAAGGCTACGTCAAGGTCTTTGCGGGTGACTGGCTCATCCTGCGCCTCGGCAATGACACGCACCACAGACTCGGCCTGCTCAGGCGTGAAACCCGCAGTTTTAAGCCTGTCAGAGAGCTTCAATGAGTCAAAGGTAATGGTTGCAATACCCGTAATTTACCTCAAATTTCGATCAACTCAAAGCTGGTCGCAATCTGCGCTGTTTTCCCCAGCATGATGGTGGCCGAGCAGTACTTGTCGTGGCTCATCTGGATGGCGCGCTCCACCGCTGCAGCCGGAATGCCCCGGCCCGACACGGTGAAGTGCATCTTGATGTGGGTGAACACCTTGGGATCGACTTCGGCGCGCTCGGCGCTGAGCTGGACCGTGCAGCCGCGCACATCGTGGCGACCACGCCGCAGCATCAGTACCACGTCATACGCCGTGCAGCCACCGGCACCGGCAAGCAGGGTTTCCATCGGACGCGGCGCCAGGTTTTGCCCCCCGTTTTCGGGCTTGGCGGCATCGGGCGCACCGTCCATCACCAGGGTGTGGCCGCTGCCGGTCTCGGCCACAAAGCCCATACCGGAACGCGCACCGGTGGTTCCGGTCCAACTGATTGTGCAGTCCATAAAAGCCCTCAATGTAATCAATAACTCGCTCAAAACAGGCCCAGCGCAAGCCAGACGGAGAACTTATCCAGTGCCGCCATGAATACCGAGTCAGCGCATCGCCTGCCGCGCCGCTTCGACCAGAAACCCGCTGCGCGTTTGCCCGTGGGCACGCGCGTATTCGTCTATGCGCCGCAGCGTGCGCCCAGGTAGCGTGATGTTGACTTTTTCAGCCGGCCCCCAATAACTCTCCACCGGCACATCCACCATGGCCCACACCCAGCCGGCAAAGTCAGGGTTGGCTTGATGAAGCGCCATGGCTGCGGGCGCGGGCAGATGCTGGCCGTCTTCGGCCAACAATTCACAGTGGGCGTCTATGGCCACGCGTGCATTGTCAAACGCCTCCTCCAGAGTGTCCCCGGCTGAAAAGCAACCAGGCAAGTCGGGCACGACAACGCCGTAGGCGGTGGTGTCAGTCCCTGTTTCGATGGCGATAAAAAACTTCATTTGTTTTCTCCTTTGAGTCCGGCTTGCTTGAGCAACTTGTGTACCAAGCCCGTACCCAAGTCTTTCTTGGGGTGCGGCACGCTCATATGCCCACCGCGCAGCGGGAAGTGGAACACCTGGTGACTTCCACGCACCGAGCGCAGAATCTATCCGTCAGTTTCGAGTAATTTGATGATGTCCGCGCTACGCATCGTGGTTATTATAACCACCAATATCTTCGCCTGCAATGCAGCCTTTATCATCCCCCATCGAACAAAGTGACCATGAAAACCAAACACCTCCAGCCTGCCGACTACCTAAAAAAAATCCTAACCGCCCGGGTCTATGACGTGGCGCATGAGTCGGCGCTGGAGCCGGCGCGCTCCTTAAGCCGGCGGCTGCACAACAAGGTGCTGCTCAAGCGCGAAGACCAGCAGCCGGTGCACAGCTTCAAATTGCGCGGCGCTTACAACAAGCTGGCGCAACTCAGCCCCGAGCAGCTGCAAAAAGGCGTGATTTGCGCCTCCGCCGGCAACCATGCCCAGGGCGTGGCGCTGGGGGCGCACAAGCTCGGCACCAAAGCCGTGATCGTGATGCCAACCACGACCCAACAACTGAAAATTGACGCGGTTCGCGCCCTCGGCGCCGAAGTGGTGCTGCAGGGCGACAGCTACTCGGAGGCGCACAGCCACGCCTTGCTGCTGGAGAAAAAACTAGGACTCACTTTTGTCCACCCGTTTGACGACCCCGACGTGATCGCCGGCCAGGGCACCATCGCCATGGAGATACTGCGCCAACTCCAGAGCCTGGGCAGCAACCGGCTTGACGCCGTGTTTGTCGCCGTTGGCGGCGGCGGCCTGATCGCAGGCATCGCCAACTACATCAAAGCCGTGCGCCCCGAGATCAAGGTGATCGGTGTTCAGATGAACGACTCCAACGCCATGATGCAGTCGGTCGCCCTTGGTCAGCGCGTGATATTGACCGATGTCGGCCTGTTCTCTGACGGCACGGCCGTCAAACAAGTCGGGAAAGAGACTTTCAGGGTGGCGCGCGAGTTGGTCGACGACTTCATCAGCGTCGATACCGACTCGGTGTGCGCGGCCATCAAGGATGTTTTTGTTGACACCCGCTGCATTGTCGAGCCGGCCGGCGCCCTGGCCGTGGCCGCTATCAAGCAGTACGTGGCGCAACACAAAACCCGGGGCGAAACTTATGCCGCGATTTTGTGTGGCGCCAACATGAACTTTGACCGGCTGCGCTTTGTGGCCGAGCGCGCTGAGGTGGGCGAGGACAGAGAAGCCCTGTTCGCCGTGAGCATTCCCGAGAAGCGCGGCAGTTTTCGGCGTTTTTGCGAGTTGATTGGCAAGTTGCCCAGCCTGGGCGGTGGCTCGCGCCATGTGACCGAGTTCAACTACCGCATCAGCGACGCGGACCAGGCCCATGTGTTTGTCGGCCTGAGTACCCACGGCAAGGGTGAGTCAACCAAAATTGCAGCCAACTTCAATCGCAATGGCTTTGAGGCGCTGGACCTGAGCCACGATGAACTGGCCAAAGAACACATCAGGCACATGGTGGGCGGGCATTCGGCGCTGGCGAAGAACGAGCGTATTTTGCGTTTTGTATTTCCCGAGCAACCCGGCGCTTTGATGAAATTTTTGAGCCTGATGCGCCCGGGCTGGAACATCAGCCTGTTTCACTACCGCAACCAGGGTTCCGATTACGGCCGGATTCTGGTGGGCCTGCAAGTCCCTGCCGCCGACAACACGTCTTTTGACAAATTTCTGGCCAGCCTAGGCTACCCTTGGGTCGAAGAAACCGATAACCCGGTTTATCGGCTGTTTTTGAAATCCTGAAACCTTGCGGGATAAACCTTCGGGACTGACCTTCAGCTCTGTCCCCAACCGATTAGGATAGAGGATGGGTGTTTCACTTGAAGGCCAGCTGGTCGTCGCCATCTCATCGAGGGCGCTGTTCGATTTCGAGCAGGAAAACGAGGTGTTTGAGCAAAGCGACGACCGTGCCTACATGGCGCTGCAGCTGCAAAGGCTGGAGCAACCGGCGCGACCCGGCGTGGCTTTTTCCCTGGTCAAGAAGCTGCTGGCTTTCAACGAGGCGCAGGCGCAGCGGGTCGAGGTGGTGATTCTCTCGCGCAACGACCCGGTCTCGGGGATGCGGGTCTTTCGCTCGGCCCAGCATTATGGGCTGGCGATCCAGCGCGGCAGTTTCACCCGTGGCCAAGCGCCTTGGCGCTACCTCAGGCCGCTGCACGCCAACCTGTTTTTATCGACCCATCTGAGCGATGTGCGTGCCGCCCTGGCAGCCGGGGTTCCGGCCGCGCAGGTCTATCCGCAGTCGGCCCACGCCAGCGACGCGCACCCCCATGAAGTCCGAATTGCTTTTGACGGCGACGCCGTGTTGTTTGGCGACGAAGCCGAGCAGGTCTATCAGGCCCAGGGCCTGAACGCGTTTCAGCAGCACGAAAAAGACAAGGCCAGCCTGCCGCTGGCCGACGGCCCGTTCAAGCCGCTGCTGGCGGCGCTACACCGCTTGCAGCAAGAAGGTCGACCTGAGATGCGAATCCGCACAGCCTTGGTGACGGCGCGCAGCGCCCCGGCGCACGAGCGCGCGATCCGAACCCTGATGAACTGGAACATCGTGGTCGATGAGGCCATGTTCCTCGGCGGCCTGGCCAAGGGAGAGTTTTTGCGCGAGTTCGAGCCCGACTTTTTCTTCGACGACCAGACCGGCCACATCGAGTCGGCGGCCCGGCACGTGCCTTCGGGTCATGTGGCCAGCGGTGTGTCCAACCCCGAGACGTAAGAACAGAGTTCCCGCGCTGGGTTAACCGTTCAAAAAACCCAATAAGCCCGTGTCAACCCGCCGGCATTGAGAATAAGTTCTAAGCCTTGAGCACGGAGAGCCCGCCCATGTAGGGGCGCAAGGCCTCGGGCACGGTAACTGAGCCGTCGGCGTTTTGGTAGTTCTCCAGCACCGCCACCAGGGTGCGGCCCACGGCCAGTGCGGAGCCGTTGAGGGTGTGGACCAACTCATTTTTGCCCTGGGAATTTTTGAACCGCGCTTGCAAACGGCGCGCCTGAAACGCTTCGCAATTGGAGACCGAACTGATCTCCCGGTAGGTGTTTTGCGCGGGCAACCAGACTTCGAGGTCGTAGGTTTTGGCGGCAGCAAAACCCATGTCGCCCGTGCACAGCGACATCACCCGGTACGGTAGGCCGAGCTTTTGCAAAATCGCTTCGGCATGGCCCGTCATCTGCTCGAGTGCTGCATCACTGTGCTGCGGATGAACAATCTGCACCATCTCGACTTTGTCGAACTGGTGTTGGCGAATCAGACCACGGGTGTCACGCCCAGCAGAGCCGGCTTCGGAGCGAAAGCAGGGGGTGTGAGCGGTCAGCTTGATCGGCAATGCCGACTCGGCAACAACCTCGTCGCGAACAAAATTGGTCAGTGGCACTTCACTGGTGGGAATCAGGTAGAGCGTGCTGTTGTCGGACTGAGCTTCGCCCTCTTGGCCGCCTTTTTTGGCGGCAAATAAATCGCCTTCGAATTTTGGCAGCTGTCCCGTGCCGCGCATGCTGTCGGCATTGACGATGTAGGGTGTGTAGCACTCGGTGTAACCATGCTCCAGGGTCTGCACATCGAGCATGAAAGCGCTGAGGGCCCGGTGCAGGCGGGCGATCTGGCCCTTCATCACCGTGAAGCGCGCGCCCGTGAGTTTGATGCCCAATTCAAAGTCCAAACCCAGCGGCTGCCCCAAGTCAACATGGTCTTTGGCAACGAAGTCCAGCGCGCGCGCTGTGCCCCAAGTTCGCAGCACCACATTGCCCGCTTCGTCCACGCCTAGCGGTACGCTGTCGTGCGGCAAGTTGGGCAGGGCCAACAGCAGGGTCTGTAGCGCGGCCTGGATCTGATCGAGCTTGAGCGCCGAGCTGTCCAGCTCGACTTTGAGCAGCGCCACCTCGGCCATCACGGTATCCACCTGGGCCGCTTCACCCTTGGCCTTGTGTTGGCCAATTTGCTTGCTCAAGGCATTGCGCCTGGCCTGTAACTCCTCGGTGCGGGTCTGCAGAGTTTTGCGTTCGGTCTCAAGCTGCTTGAAGCTCTGGACGTTTAAAAAGGTTTGCGGTGATTGGCGGGTCTCAAGCCGCGCGATGACCGAATCAAGGTCTTTTCGCAGGAGAAGGATGTCTAGCATCCTCGCATTGTAATTTTTTCAAGCGGCATCGCTCTTCAAGCCTTTGGGCAAGGGGAACCTCGTCGTTTCTTCGATTCCGTGCATTTTGCGCACCGACACCGCGCCCAACTCCTTGATACGGTCTATCACCTGCCGCACCAGAATCTCGGGCGCCGAAGCCCCTGCGGTCAGCCCCACGGTCTGCTTGCCTTCGAACCACTTCGCTTGCAATTCATCGACGCTGTCCACCAAAAAGCTCTCGGTGCCGAGTTTGTTCGCCACGTCCCTGAGCCGGTTGCTGTTGGAACTGCTGGGGCTACCGATCACGATCACCAGGTCGACCTGCGGGCTCAGCACTTTGACGGCGTCTTGCCGGTTCTGCGTTGCGTAGCAAATATCTTGTTGCTTGGGCAGGCGCACTCGGGGAAATCGCTGCTGAATGGCCGCCGCAATTTCAGCGGCATCGTCCACGCTGAGCGTGGTCTGGGTCACCATGGCCAGCTTTTCAGTCTGCGCCGGTTCAACCCGCGCCACATCAGCCACCCCCTGCACCAGATGAATGCCGCCTTGGAGTT
>CAXNKH010000014.1:0-14399 GCA_964202765.1 Burkholderiales bacterium
GGCGCGCTCAGCCGACCGGACTCGGCATGGCTTTCCCCGGCATGAGCCAGAGCATCGACCAGCCTGATTTGGGTCGCGCCAGCGGCGGCGAACACATGGAACACTTCGCCTTGACGGTAAACATCTACCCTCTCGCTGTGCCCGGCAAATTGCAGCGCCAGGGTGTTGCCCTCGCTGGACCAACTCAAGACAGCGCTGTCGCCCCCGATCGTCAGCAGCAGCGAGCCCTGCGGCCCATCGCTCCCATAACTCAGGTGTGCGCTGTGCGGCTGTGACTGGAATTCAAAATCAAAGCGGCGCTGGTGTACACCATGGCAGCGCCAGCCATCCTTGCGTTCCCAGGGGTCAAACCATTGGCCGGCATGGGCTTGCTTATTCGCCTGTTCAATCGCCCGCTCTTGCCGCAGAAGACAAGCCACCGCACTGGCAACCGTCAGCGACAGAGCCAGCCGCTGCTGCGCGAACACTTGAGCCTGTTCGCGGGGGATCAAGCCGGTATCGAGATCAGCCAGCGCGAACGACCGGCTTTGCACCACATGGCGCAAGAACTGCACATTGCTGTTGAGGCCCACCACATGGGTTTGCGCCAGCGCCGCATCGAGCTTGGCCAAAGCGTCTTGCCTGGTCGCGCCATGGACGATCAGCTTGGCCAGCATCGAGTCATAAAACGGCGTGATGGTATCGCCTTGGCGCACGCCAGAATCGACCCGGACGCTTCCAACGCCCCACTGGAAACTGCTGCAATCCGGCAAGGCCAGCACAGCCAAGTCGCCGGTCGCGGGCAAGAAATTATGATCCGGATTTTCGGCACAAATCCGCGCCTCGATCGCATGGCCGCTGATCTGTAACTGGTCTTGGCTCAGGGGCAGGCGCTCGCCAGCAGCGACCCGCAGCTGCCACTCCACCAAATCGAGGCCAGTGATCGCCTCTGTCACCGGGTGCTCAACCTGGAGCCTGGTGTTCATTTCCATGAAGAAAAATTGGTCCTGCTCAACAATGAACTCGACCGTACCCGCACCCACATAGTTCACGGCGCGGGCCGCAGCGAGTGCCGCCGCCCCCATCTGGGAGCGCATCTGCAGCGTCATTCCCGGTGCCGGCGCTTCTTCCAGGACTTTCTGATGGCGCCGCTGGACCGAGCAATCGCGCTCGAACAAATGGACACAGTTGCCATGGCTGTCGGCAAACACCTGGATTTCAATATGGCGTGGGCGCTGCAGGTATTTCTCTAGCAGCACAGCCTCATCGCCAAAACTGCTGGTGGCTTCGCGCTGGCAGCTCTGCAGCGCCGTCGCGAAATCCCCCGCCCGTTCGACCACCCGCATGCCCTTGCCGCCGCCGCCGGCACTGGCCTTGATCAGTACCGGGTAGCCCATGTTGTCGGCCTCCCGCTGCAGTCGCTCCGGCGTTTGGTCTTCGCCGTGGTAACCCGGCACCAGCGGCACGGCGGCTTGCGCCATCAATTGCTTGGATTGGGCTTTGAGGCCCATAGCCCGAATCGCTGACGGGCTGGGACCGATAAAAACCAGGCCTGTATCAAAGCAGGCTTGGGCAAACTTAGCGTTCTCACTCAGGAAGCCATAGCCCGGATGAATCGCCTGGGCACCCGTGTCTCGCGCCGCCGCGATGATGCGGTCCCAGCGCAGATAACTGTCCTGCGGCGCGTTGCCCCCAATACTGATCGCCTCATCACAGGCGCTCACATGTTTAGCCTTGACATCGGCGTCGGAATAAACCGCCACGGTCTGGATTCCCAAACGCTTGGCTGTCGCAGCCACCCGACAAGCGATTTCCCCTCTGTTGGCAATCAGAATTTTCTGGAACATCACAGCAACCAGTTGGGCTTGCACTTTTGCAGAAAGGACTGGACGCCTTCGCGGCCTTCGGGGCTGACGCGGATGTCGGCGATGCCCTGGACCGTCATCGCGATCAATTCCGGCGTGATCTCCTGCTCCGCGACGTCCCGCACCAGCTGCTTGGCTGCCTTCACGGCGGCGGGGCCGCAATTGACCAGGGTCTGGGCGATTTCGGACACCCTGGCATCCAGGGCAGCAGCAGGAACCACCTCGTGCACGAAACCAATGCGATGCGCCTCGGCGGCGCCGAAGCGCTCGGCCGTGAGGAACCAGCGGTGTGCGGCGCGCGCACCCATGGCGCGTATGACATACGGGCTGATGGTTGCTGGGATCAACCCCAAGCGTGTTTCGCTCAGGCAGTAGTTGGCCGTATCGACCGACACGGCGACGTCGCAGACAGCGACCAGGCCGATGCCGCCCGCATACACATCACCTTGCACCTTCGCGATAGTCGGTTTGGGACAGGTGTAGAGTACGGATAGCATCTCCGCCAGCGCAGCCGCATCGGCGAGGTTTTCCTCGCGCGAGTACGTCGCCATACGCTTCATCCAGTTCAGGTCAGCTCCTGCGCAGAATGCCATGCCGCTGGCTGCCAACACGATACAGCGCACATCGTCACGCGCCCCCAGATCGCGCAGAGCAGCGGTCAGTTCGGCAATGACTTCGTCATTGAAGGCGTTGCGAACTTCAGGCCGGTTCAGGGTAATAGTGACGACTTGCGCCGAGTATTGGATTTGCAGGTGCGTCATGTCAGTACCTTTTCGCCACTTCTTCCAGCATCACTTCCGTCGCGCCGCCGCCGATGGCCAGCACCCGGGCATCGCGCCACAGGCGCTCCACCGCGATCTCGCGAATAAAACCCATGCCGCCATGGAACTGCTGGCAAGTCTGTACCACCTCGTTGACCAGCTCGCCAGTGAGCGCCTTGAGCATCGACACCTCCTGCACGACGTCATGGCCCTGCTTGACACGCCAAGCGCAGTGGTACATGAATTGACGCGCGGCGCGGGTTTTGGCGTCGCACATCGACAGGCGCTGACGGATGACCTGCTGGCCCCACAGCGGACCGCCGAAAGCCTGCCGCTGGCGCACAAAGTCCAGCGTAAGCTTAAGAGCTTGCTGGCAGTGACCCACGGCCATGGCCGCCAGGGCGATGCGCTCGGTCTGGAAGTTCTTCATCACCGAGTAGAAGCCCTTGCCTTCCTCGCCCAGCAGGTTGCCAGCGGGGATACACACGTTGTCAAAGATAAGCTCGGCGGTGTCGGACGAGAGCCAGCCGGTTTTCTTGAGCGCGCGGCCGACAGAGAAGCCCGGCGTGCCCTTCTCGATAATGAACATCGACATGTCGCGCTTGCCTTTGCCGGTCTTGGCGGCAACGAAGTACAGGTCGGCGTACACGCCGTTGGTGATGAACATCTTGCTCCCGTTGATCACCCATGTGTCGCCAGCACGCTTTGCGGTTGTGCGGATGCCGGCCACATCGGAGCCGGCACCCGACTCGGTGATGCCGACGGCGGTGATCAGCTCGCCGGTCGTCACCTTGCGCAGGTATTTGTCCTTCTGTGTCGGGCTGCCAGCGTGGTGCAGGTGCGGGCTGGCCATGTCGGTGTGAACCAAGCAGGTGATGATGAAGCCGGCGAAAGTGGACTGCGACAGCGCCTCGGCGAATACCAGGTTGGTCAGCGCATCGCCAGCGCCACCGCCGTATTGCTCTTCGTACATCAGGCCGAACAAGCCGGCCGCGCCCATGCGGCGCAGCACCTCGCGCGGCACAAAGCCCTGCTCTTCCCAGGCGGCGGCATGCGGCTCGACCTCGCGCTCGATGAAGCGGGTGACCTGGTCGCGCAGCAGCTCGTGGTCTGGGTTGTCGTAGATGGAGGTGTTGACCATGTCGACCTTACATTCGGAACACGCCGAACTTCGTATCGGGAATCGGCGCGTTCAGGGCGGTCGACAAACCCAAGCCCAGCACCCGGCGCGTGTCAGCCGGGTCGATCACGCCATCATCCCAGAGTCGGGCGCTGGCGTAGTAGGGATGCGACTGGTGCGTAAACTGGTCGAGGATAGGCTGCTTATAGGCGGCCTCTTCCTCGGCGCTCCAACTGCCGCCCCTGCCCTCGATGCCGTCGCGCTTGACCGTGGCCAGCACGCCCGAGGCCTGCTCGCCGCCCATCACGCAAATCCTGGCGTTGGGCCACATCCACAGCAAGCGTGGCGAGTAAGCCCGCCCGCACATACCGTAATTGCCGGCACCGTAACTGCCGCCGATGATGACGGTGAACTTCGGCACCGCAGCGGTGGCCACGGCGGTCACCAACTTGGCGCCATGGCGGGCGATGCCTTCGTTTTCATATTTGCGTCCGACCATAAAACCCGTGATGTTCTGCAGGAACACCAGCGGCACTTTGCGCTGGCAACAGAGCTCAATGAAATGCGCACCTTTCTGTGCCGACTCGGAAAACAGGATGCCGTTGTTGGCAATGATGCCCACCGGCATGCCCTCGATGTGAGCAAAACCGCAAACCAGGGTGGCACCATACAGAGCCTTGAATTCAGCAAACTCGCTAGCATCAACCATGCGGGCAATGATGTCGTGCACATCGTAGGATTTGCGGGTATCGGCCGGCACCACGCCATACAACTCTTGCGCAGAAAAAGCGGGCGGCAGTGACGGGCGCAGCTGCTGTTGGCTTGTCTTGCGCCGGTTCAGGTTGGCGACGGCTTGGCGCGCCAGCGCCAGCGCATGGGCGTCGTTTTGGGCCAGGTGATCAGCCACACCCGAAAGACGGGTATGGACTTCAGCGCCACCGAGATCCTCGCTTGAAACGATTTCGCCGGTCGCCGCTTTCACCAGCGGGGGGCCCCCTAAAAAAATTGTTCCCTGGTTCTTCACGATGATGGTCTCATCGCTCATGGCCGGCACATAAGCACCGCCCGCAGTGCACGATCCCATGACCACGGCAATTTGTGTCATGCCGTGCGCGCTCATCTGGGCCTGGTTGTAAAAAATTCGCCCGAAATGATCGCGATCCGGAAACACCTCGTCCTGATTGGGCAGGTTGGCACCACCGGAATCGACCAGGTAGATGCAAGGCAGGTTGTTCTGCTGCGCAATTTCTTGCGCTCGCAAATGCTTCTTCACCGTCATCGGGTAATAGGTACCGCCCTTGACCGTGGCGTCATTGCAAACCACCATGCAATCCACCCCGCTAATGCGTCCAATGCCAGCAATCAGGCCGGCACATGGTGCGTCTCCAGCGTACATGCCGTGGGCCGCTAGCGGTGAAAGCTCCAGAAACGGCGTGCCCGGATCGAGCAACAAATTGACACGTTCGCGCGGCAGCAGCTTGCCCCGGGCCAGATGTTTGGCGCGGGCGGCTTCGCCACCGCCGACTGCAGCCCGGCTGATTTGCTGCTTCAGGTCATCGACCAGCACGGCCATGGCCTGGCTGTTGGCCAAAAAATCGACCGACCGGGGATTGAGTTGGGATTGCAGAACGGCCATCAGCTTTTCCTGGCTTTGCGTTGCTCCAGCGTCTCCACCGGACCCCCTTGTTTGACCCATTCGGTGTAGCCGCCATCAATATGGGCTACATTGGTCATGCCCATGTCCTGCAGGGTTTTGGCCGCCAATGCGCTGCGCCATCCTGCGCCGCAAAACAGCACAAACTCCTTGCTCTCGTCGGCCCACATCGGCTTGAAATAAGGCGACTCGGGATCGACCCAGAATTCCAGCATGCAGCGTGGCGCATGGACACTGTCAACCACTGTGCCGTCTTTGAGTTCGCGCACATCACGAATGTCAATGATTTGCAGCGTTGGGTCAGCTTGGCGCGCCATGACCTGTTCCACTGTGTAGGTTGTGACCTGCACCATGGCCTCGTCAACCAGGGTGCGAAATCCTTTGGTAATCGGCATTTTGATATTCCTGAAAAATTGCGGGACAGACCGCAGCTACGACCCCCGTAGCCAGCTCTGTCCTCAACTGATTTGTATTTGTTTGCCTGTGCATTACACATCGAGAACATAAACCTGGGCTTTGAGGCGCTCAGCATGGCTGCAGCCGGCCAAGGCCTGGTCCCACTGCTGGTTGTTGGCCGTACTCGAAGGAACCAGCCCCCGGGTCATGACGGGTACCTCCTCCGACGAAGAATCAAAATCCGCCACCAACTTGCGCTGCTCAGTGAACAGCATGGCGGTGCTGGCGCCATCAAGGTCGATGATGATGAGGTATTTGGATATTTCTTGCAGCATTCGATTCCTAAAAAAATTTCTCAAAGATTACGGTTTTTTGCATCCCAGTGCCACTCCAGATTAGCGACCAGGGCCGGGCTGAAATGACAGTAAGCCTGATCCAAAGCGTAAACGGCAAAGTAACGACGGAACAGATCCAGCGGCTCCTGAACCACCCGAAAGGCCCGCCGATTCGCCGCTGCGCTGACCAGACCGGACCCGGTGAAATTGTCCACCACGCGTTCGATCGCTTGCTCCATCTCGGCCGGATCAACAATCTCATCGCAGATCAAACGCCCCTCTGGACTGTCACAAGCCAGTCTGCGCTCAAGCATGATGGCCTGGCGCGCCAAGCGATCGCCAATGAAACGGGGCAGGCGCATATTGGCCGCGCCCGGAATGATGCCCTCCTTGCGCGCTGGCAAGCTCAAAAAAGCACCCCGCTCGGCCAGCACGTAATCCATGGTCAACAGGTACTGGCAATGTCCGCCAATGGCGAATTGCTCGACCACCGCCATCCAGGGCTTTTCCCGGGTCTGGCCGATCACATCATCGGGCAGCTGATCAGACTGCGCCAGGCCACGGAAAACCTTGTTCACGATGCCCAGATCGCGCTGCAAATACCAAACGAAAGGAATTTTCCCGTGGTACAGATGCGTCAAGTTGATGCCGCTGCCCAAAATGCGCTTGCCATCGTATTTGCCGCCCTGGACCACATCGCCCCGCAGCACACCAAACTGACTTTGCGGGTCCAGGATCGCCAGATCGACCGCGGTTTCGGCTGCGTCCAGCGTGCTGTTGTCCTCGGCATTGAGATGGCGTGGGTTTTTCTGGATCACATGACAGGCCCGGCCGCGCCGGAAAACTTCCGCCGCACCGAGATCGAGATAGGCTGATTTTTCAAATTGCCCGAGTTGCTCGAGCGACTCGGGCCGGGGCAATAGCATCGCGTGGCACAGGTGTGTTCCAGCGCGCGGGTTGGCCAGCACTTTAGAGATGAAAATCCCATGATCGATTTCGTGACCCTCTTTGTCGCGCTGCATGCGCCGGGCTTCGGCCTCGAGCTGGGCGGGGTTGGGGGTCAGACCGGGAACCAGCAACGCGGCCTCATGGACCAGGCGCTCGACCCGAACATGACGGCTGCCACTGCCTGTCAAGCGGTCATAAACCGTCGTCAGATGGGCATCCAGGAAACGTATCCGGGCTTGCCGCGCAGTCTGGTTGATGTGTTGGGCCGCTTGGTCTTGCGACGCACTGCGCAGCGGCTTGTCAGGCAGACCGGCCAACAAGTCTGCGCAGACCTGCCAAAACTGGGTGTAAGGCCCACTATCACTCGCGAAATCGCCGGTTCTCAGCGGTATAGCCGCAGACCAGGCCTGGGCCACAGAGTCAGGAATTGAAGCCTGCTGCAGGCTGGAGAGGTCTTGATCAAACGCTTGTTCTGGCATTTTTTGTCCTAGTCGATTTTCGGACGCTTGTCGATCACGCGGATGGCCTTGCCCTGGGAGCGCTGCAGGGTTTGGGGCTCCATCACCCTAACCCGGGTACTGACACCGATCAATCCTTTGATATGACGCTCCACCGCAAGTTCTAGCGCCTGGCGCTCGGCCTCTTGCAGCGGGGACTGCAGATCAGCGCGTCGCTCGACCAAAATGTCGAGTTGATCCATGTGGGAATCGCGTCGGACTTCAAGCTGGTAGTGCGCCGACAAGCCAGCCTGCTGCACGATGACTTCCTCAATCTGTGACGGGAAAACATTGACGCCTCGAATGATGAGCATGTCGTCGGTTCGACCGCTGACGCGGGCCATGCGCCGCATGGGGCGGGCCGTACCCGGCAACAAACGGGTGCGGTCGCGGGTCCGGTAACGAATGACTGGCATGCCCACCTTGGTCAGCGAGGTCAAGACCAATTCTCCGGCCTCCCCTTCGGGCAGCACGGCACCTGTTTCCGGGTCGATGATCTCGGGATAAAAATGATCTTCCCAGATCGTCAGACCGTCGTGCGTTTCAATGCACTCGGCCGCCACGCCCGGTCCAATGACTTCAGATAAGCCGTAGAGGTCGAGTGCCTTGATACCAAAGCGGCGTTCGAGTTCGGCTTGCAGACTCTCTGACCAGGGCTCGGCGCCAAAGATACCGATCCGGGGCGATGACTTGGCGGGATCGAGGCCTTGGCGCTCGAATTCGTCAGCGATCACCAGCAAATAGGAGGGCGTGCTCATGATGACGCCGGGCTTGAAGTCGCAAATCAACTTGACTTGCCGCTCGGTCATCCCGCCGCCAGCAGGAATAACGGTCGCACCCAGTGCTTCGGCGCCGTAATGGGCTCCCAGCCCGCCGGTAAACAAACCATAACCATAGGCGATTTGAACGAGATCGCTGGAGCGAACACCCGAGGCCCGCAAAGAGCGCGCCATCACCCCGGCCCACATGGCAATATCTGCCCGGGTGTAGCCCACCACCGTAGGCTGTCCAGTGGTGCCACTGGAGGCGTGAACCCGAACAATATCCTTCAGAGTCGTCGCAAACATGCCGAACGGGTAGTGCTGGCGCAAATCATTCTTGGTCGTGAATGGAAATTGCGCTAAATCGCTGAGCTGCTTCAGGTCCCCGGGGTGGGCCTGCAAGGCATCAAAAGCCTGCCGATAGTGCGGCACATTCTGATAAGCGTGGTCCAAGCTCCAGCGCAGTCGATCCAGCTGCAAAGCCCTGAGTTCATCAATCCCGGCTTTTTCAATCGGTTCGAGTTGGTCCATGCACGCCATGCTGTCGCCCTGCGCTGCTTAACGTGACAGTTAAAGCAACTCGAGCGCGACGGCGGTTCCCTCGCCGCCGCCGATGCACAGCGCGGCCACGCCTTTTTTTAGACCGCGTGCGCGCAAGGCGTACATCAGGGTAACCATGATGCGGGCACCGCTGGCGCCGATCGGGTGTCCCAGGGCGCAAGCACCACCATTGACGTTGACGATGTCATGGCTGAGTTTGAGCTCGGCCATCAGCGCCATCGGGACCACGGCAAAAGCCTCGTTGACTTCCCACAGGTCCACGTCCTGGGCCGACCAGCCAGCCTTGGCCAGCACTTTTTGCGCAGCACCTATCGGCGCCGTGGTGAACCATTCAGGTTCCTGGGCGTGCATGGCGTGGGCCACGATGCGTGCCAGCGGCGTCAAGCCCAGCTTGTTGGCCGTTGACGCACGCATCATCACCAGGGCCGCCGCACCATCGTTGATCGACGAGCTGCTGGCAGCCGTGATGGTGCCATCTTTCTTGAAAGCCGGGCGGAGCGTGGCGATCTTGTCGAGCTTGGCCTTGGCCGGTCCCTCATCAATCGAAATCAGCGCTTCACCAGCGCGACTCTTGACCGTAACCGGCGTAATCTCGTGCGCGAATTCGTCGCTTTGGCTTGCGCGCTGGGCCCGCTGCACGCTGGCAATGGCGAACTGGTCCTGGACCTCGCGACCAAAACTGTATTTGGCCGCACAGTCTTCGCCAAAAGTTCCCATGGAACGACCCGGTTCATAAGCGTCTTCCAGGCCGTCGACCATCATGTGGTCCAGGATCCGGTCGTGTCCCATGCGGTAGCCAGCGCGCGCTTTGGGCAGCAGATAGGGTGCATTGGTCATGCTTTCCATGCCGCCTGCGACCATCACCTCATGGCTTCCTGCCAGCAACATGTCGTGTGCAAACATGGCTGCTTTCATGCCCGAGCCACACATTTTCGACAGCGTCACCGCGCCGGCGCTTTTCGGCAACCCCGCCTTGAAAGCCGCTTGCCGCGCTGGCGCCTGGCCTTGACCGGCCATCAGGCAGTTGCCCATCAACACCTCACTCACCAACTCAGAAGCGACTCCTGATCGCTGCAGCGCTGCCCGAATGGCTGCACCACCGAGGTCATGCGCCGACAACGATGAAAAATCACCCTGGAATGCGCCCATAGGGGTGCGAGCGGCGCCTACGATGACGATGGGGTCAGACATGAGTTACTCCGATTGAAATTGTGGATGGCGCTATTTTGCCAAAGCCGCTGGATCGCATGATGATTTGGGCTGTTCTTCATCGTTCCAAGGGTCCAGGTCTCAACATATCAAGATCGAACGCTGCACCCATGGCCAAATAACCCAGGCGGTTCGGATGCAGCTTGTCGCCCGCAGCGCCAACCGTGTTGTCTGGCACGAATTCGGCGCGCATCCCGCCGCTCTGAGGATCGGTCACGGCTTGGTCGAAATCGACAAAGCCATCGAATAGGCCCGAGTTGCGGATGTATTCATTGAGTTGGCGCCGCTTGTCATCCTGCTCATTCGAGCCATGCGCTTCCTGCTCCGAGCCCAGGGCGGAGACCAGCGTGGCGCCAATCACTCTCAATCTTGGAATTCGATCGCGCAGGATCGCCACCCCGTCACGCATACCTTGCGCGACCGCTTCGAAACTTGCATTGCCATTGAGACTGAAATCGTTGGTACCTTCTAACCAGATCACTACCCGCACGCCCGACAGCGACAAGACATCACGCTCCAGCCGCGACAAGGCAGAGGGGCCGCCGGAAAAAAATGTTGCGGGCCCATAGTGCGCCGGGCCCAGCACCTGGTTGCCGCCAATACCGGCATTGACGACCGCGATCCGGTTGCCGTGAACAGCCCGCAAGCGCCGTCCCAGCACATCGGGCCAGCGGTCATCACCATTCAGAGTCGAACCCGTCCCGTCGCTAATCGAGTCCCCAAAAGCCACCACGGCGTACGCGGGTACCTCGCATCGCATGTCCAGCGCATCGAGGAAATACCAGGACGTCGTCGCAAACGGGAAAGAGGTTTCCCCCTCTTCATGTCCTAGTGCACCTGCGCCCGGCCAGCTGACATAGGACGACTGCAAGGCCTTCGCGTGCCAGGTCATTGGCCCACTCTGGCCCACCACCTGAAAACTGACCGCAAGCTTGCGCCCGGCAAGCTCACTCGCGCCCTCATCAAGAACAAAGGGCAGGGCCACGGCGTCGCTCCAGACCGATTGTCCCGGCGCGACCGTGACCCTAGGGTGGCCGTCGAAGCTGACCCCTTGATTGGTCAAAGCGCTCAGCTCAGCCCCGGAACTCTGCAAACCGATATGGACACCGGCAAAGGTCACAGCCTGGCTGCCCAGCGCGTTGGAGAGCCGGATTCGGGCTTCGTGCGCCCACAGCGTGGGCCGAACAATCAAGCGAAACGATTGATCGCGGGCGCCGGTCTGCGGCTGCGGGAAGACCCGACTGAGATCGGGTTGTGCCGATGAATTTCCAACCGGATAAGGGCCCTGAACCGAGGCCGCCCAGCCCGTGACCCAGTGCTGGTTCACCCCATCACGCCTTGCTGATCGGAATGTAGATTTCGCTACCCTTGCGCTTGAATTCCTGCGACATGTTTTCCATGCCAGTGTTCAGCGCCTGCTCTTCGCTGACGCCCAGGTTTTTGGCGTATTCGCGCACTTCCTGCGTGATCTTCATCGAGCAGAACTTGGGACCGCACATCGAACAGAAATGCGCCACTTTGGCGCCATCGGCAGGCAAGGTTTCGTCGTGGAAATTACGCGCCGTGTCGGGGTCGAGCGACAGATTGAACTGGTCCATCCAGCGGAACTCGAAACGCGCCTTGGACAGCGCGTCATCCCGCGCCCGTACGCCCGGGTGGCCCTTGGCCACATCGGCCACGTGCGCAGCGATCTTGTAGGTGATGATGCCGACCTTCACGTCTTCGCGGTCCGGCAGGCCCAGATGCTCTTTGGGCGTGACGTAGCACAGCATAGCGGTGCCGAACCAGCCGATCATGGCTGCGCCGATACCGCTGGTGATGTGGTCGTAGCCGGGGGCGATGTCGGTGGTCAGCGGGCCCAGGGTGTAGAACGGCGCTTCGTGGCAGTGCTTGAGCTGCTCGGTCATGTTCTCTTGCACCATGTGCATGGGCACGTGGCCCGGGCCTTCGATCATGACCTGCACGTCTTGTTCCCAGGCTTTTTTCGTCAACTCACCCAAGGTCCGCAGCTCGGCAAACTGGGCCTCGTCGTTGGCGTCGGCACCGGAGCCGGGGCGCAGGCCGTCGCCCAGCGAGTAGCTGACGTCGTAGGCCTTCAAAATCTCGGTCATTTCATCAAAGTGGGTGTAGATGAAGTTTTCTTTGTGGTGGGCGATACACCACTTGGCCATGATGGAGCCGCCGCGAGAAACGATGCCAGTGACCCGATTGGCCGTCAGATGAATGAAAGCCAAGCGTACGCCAGCGTGCACGGTGAAATAGTCAACGCCCTGCTCGGCTTGCTCAATCAGCGTGTCACGGAAGATTTCCCAGGTCAGGTCTTCGGCCACGCCGCCGACTTTTTCCAGCGCCTGGTAAATCGGCACCGTGCCAATGGGCACCGGCGAGTTGCGCAAAATCCAATCACGCGTGGTGTGGATGTTTTTGCCAGTGGACAGGTCCATCACAGTGTCTGCACCCCAGCGGATCGACCACACCAGCTTTTCGACTTCTTCTTCGATGCTGGAGGTGACGGCCGAGTTGCCGATGTTGGCGTTGATCTTGACCAGGAAGTTGCGGCCAATCGCCATCGGCTCGACTTCGGGGTGGTTGATGTTGAGGGGAATGATGGCGCGGCCACGGGCCACTTCGTCACGCACAAATTCAGGCGTCATGATTTTCGGAATGCTGGCGCCAAAACTGTTGCCTGCCAGGCGTTTTTCGCGCTCGGCGTTGCCCAGGTACTGCTCCATCCAGGCTTGCTTCTGGTTCTCGCGGATGGCCACATACTCCATCTCGGGGGTGATGATGCCTTTGCGTGCGTAGTGCATCTGCGACACGTTGGCGCCGGCTTTGGCGCGGCGCGGCGTGCGTTGCAGGCCGGCGGCTTGGGCCCGCAGGGCGGCCAGCGCGTCGGATTCACCATTCTTTAAGCCATCGTCCAGCGCAAAAGGCTTGCGTCCGGCGTAAGACTCGGTATCGCCTCGGGAGGCGATCCAGCTTTCGCGCACCGTGGGCAGGCCTTGGCGCACATCAATATGGGCTTTCGGGTCGGTGTAGGGGCCCGAGGTGTCATACACCAGCACGGCTTCGCCATTGCTTTGCATGATCTCGCGCATCGGCACCTGCACGCCAGGCAGGGTGCCGGGAACGTAGATTTTTTTGGATGCAGGCAACGGCTCACGGGTGAGGCTGATGAATTGGGCTAATTTGTCGGGGGCGTTCATCGATAGGACTCCTTCGGTTTTTACAAAGCCCAGAGGAGACAAGCGGTTGGCCCCTCAGATAAGGGCAGACCACTGGCACTTCTTACGCCGGTGTCAACCGGATCAAGTTCGCGGGTTTGGTTTCATCTCAGCGCCAGATCAGCGCACCCCGGGCAGAACCGTAGTGTAAGCGAATCCCGCTCCGCGGCCCCAAAACCCCAGCCTCGAACCACTGGTGTTTTCCAAAATAATGACGAGTGAACCCCTGTTCAGCTTGACCCTGTCCTGATCTGAGTTGATTCAAGGGCTTGTAGGCGAAGGTTTGCACTGGATCAGCTCGGTGTGGCGCACACTACGCGGCTGTCCCCCGTGTCGGCTTATGGCCGACGACTCCGCCTTGATGCCGCTACGCTGTACGCCGCATCGAACTGATCCTGGCACCGTGGCGGGTGTTCTATCGCCGTGAACCGTCACTCGAAAGAGACAATGGGTGTGGATGGCGTAGCGGCATCAAGGAGGAGCCCGAAGGGCGGGGGACAGCCGCGTAGCCGTCCACACCCATCTCGCAAGCAAGCAAAGGACTGTATTCGGGCATGGGACAATCGACCGCCAGTGAGTCTGCGGCAGAACCGACGACCCTAGCTGTCGTAAATTTCGGAACGCTCAATCGCTATGGGCAGCCACCACGCTGTCGAGCGCGTTCTGGTAATTCGCTTCCATCGAATCGGTGTCGGAGATGGTCATTTTGAGGTCTTGCAACAAGCCGTCATGCACGCCGTAGACCCAGCCGTGAATGCTGACCTGCTGGCCCTTGGCCCAGGCGTCCGCCATCACCGTGCTGACACAAACATTCACCACCTGCTCAATCACGTTGAGCTCACACAGTGCGTGCAGTCGTTTTGCCTGCGGCAAGCGATCAAGCAAATGCCAATGGCGGTCCCGCACATCCTGGACGTGCCGAATCCAGTTGTCGGCCAGCCCAATGCGCGCACCTTCTAGCGCGGCCTGCACCCCTGAGCAACCGTAATGGCCACACACAATCACGTGTTCCACCTTAAGCCGCTCCACCGCAAACTGAATGGTTGACAGCGCATTGAGATCGGAATGCACCACCACATTGGCCACGTT
>CAXNKH010000015.1:0-14159 GCA_964202765.1 Burkholderiales bacterium
CATTGAAAACCTGGTTCACCAGGTGCGGATCAATCCCAAATTTCTCTGCCGCCACCAGCGCCTCACAGACTGCCAACAAGCCGGAGGCCGACACATAGTTGTTGAGCGCCTTGACCGCATGGCCAGCGCCGGCTTTACCGACATGAACCAGGGTCTTGCCCAGAGCCTGCAGCAGCGGCCGAAGCTGCTCAACAGCAGCACTCTCGCCACCGATCATGATGGACAGGCTGCCATCGACTGCGCGGCGCACCCCACCGGACACCGGCGCGTCAACAAAGCCAATGTCCAATGCGGTCAACCGTTCGAAATTGTCGCGCGAGCGCACCGGATCAGATGAGCCCATGTCGAGCACGATCTGTCCGGGTTTGAGCTGCTGCGCCAAACCGTCCTGCCAAAGCAGCTGATCGACCACCAGGCTGCTGGGCAACATCAGCAGCAGGACCCCGCAGGACTGGGCCAGCGCTTGGGGCGCAGTCTGCGCCGTAAAGCCCGACTCAGAGGCGAACACGGTTGCCGCCTGGGGATTGAGGTCGAAGCCTTGCACAATAAAGCCCGCGCGCAACAGATTGCGTACCATCGGAACACCCATTTGGCCTAAACCGATAAAACCGACAGTTACTTGACTCACGTTCAGATCCCCGATTCGTTAAAGACAGCTTGAATGTCAGCGATTGACAGGCAAGACCCTCCCCAGGGTTGTAGCAGAATTTTGCTCGACAATCCGGCCATCCCTTCTGTTTGGCCTCTTTTCAAAATACCACCATGATTCGTTTCAACCCCCAACACACCGGCCCCTTGGCCGACGTTCGTGTTGTGGACCTGTCCCGCCTGGTTGCGGGCAATATGTTGACGGCCTACCTGGCCGACTTCGGCGCCGACATCATCAAGGTTGAACGCGCCCATGAAGGCGACCCGCTGCGTCATTGGCTGGAACAGGGCCAATCGATTCACTGGAAAGTGTATGGGCGCAACAAGCGCTCCTTGGTACTCGACCTGAAATCCGAAGAGGGCCTGAATCAGCTCAAATCGCTGTTGCGACACAGCCAGATCCTGGTCGAGAATTTCGTCCCTGGTGGCCTGGAAAAAATGGGGTTGGCCCCACAGGCCCTGCTCGAACTCAACCCGGCCTTGGTGATTGTTCGGATCTCGGGCTGGGGCCAGACCGGCCCCTACCAGCACAAGCCCGGCTTTGGCACGCTGGTGGAGGCCATGTCGGGCTTTGCCCACCTCAATGGTTTTCCCGATCGACCGCCCGTGCTGCCCCCACTGGCACTGGCTGACATGGTTGCCGGCGTCTACGGGGCCGCAGGCGTGCTCACGGCGCTCCGGGTTGCCGAACGTGAGGGCAGGGGCCAGGTGATTGATTTGTCGCTGTTCGAGCCGATTTTTTCTACAATCTCCTCAGAAGCGGTGAAAACACGGTTGACTGGCCAGGCCACCCTGCGATCAGGCAACCAGTCCAGCCACACCGCACCGCGCAATGTGTACGTTTGCAGTGATGGTGGCTATGTGGCGATGAGCGGCTCGATGCAATCGATGGCGATGCGCATACTCGACACCATTGGTCGGTCTGAGCTGAAAACCGATTCCCGCTTTGCCACCAATGAGGGCCGGGTCGCCCACTGTGATGAACTCGACGCCATCATTGGCGGCTTCATTGTGCAGCGCAACACCGAGGACAACCTCAAGCTGTTCGAGGCCGCCGGCGTGACCGTGGGGCCGGTGCTCTCGATGCTTGACCTGCTGGACCACCCCTACACCCGGGGCCGGGAGGCGATTGTCGAACTCGAAGACCGCGACCTGGGCAGTATTCCCATGCACAACATCGTGCCACGTCTGAGCGGCAGTCCGGGCGGCTTTAGACGGCCCGCGCCAGAGCTCGGTGAGCACAGCGCCGAGATTCTGGCCGAGTTGAAAATACTGGAGTCAAAAAACAGTTCGATCTGAAACTCAATCGCCCCGGATCGGTCTTGTTATCATTTCGGCCATGCCCAGATACAAGCACTACCTGCCCCACGGCGTCATTCCTGCCGCCCTGTTGCCATTTCACGAGGACTTGTCCATCGATGGCCCGTCCTACCGCTCGCATCTGCGCGACCTCGCTGCGGTCCAAGGTATCTCGGCCATCACCATCAACGCCCACGCCTCTGAAGTGGCGTCCTGCACGGTCGATGAGCAGCGTTATCTGCTGGAGCTGACCCAAGACGAAATCGGTGACCGCCTGCCGATCGTCAACGGCATTTACGCCGAGGGCAGCATGGAGGCCGCACGACTGGCTAAATTGGCCGATCAGGGGGGTGCTTCTGCCCTGTTGGTTTTTCCCTCTGGCATCACCACGTTTGGGCAAAAACCGGACATGGCCGTGGCCCATTTCAAACGCATTGCCGATGCCACCGACCTGCCGCTGATCTTGTTCCAGTACCCACCCGCCGGGGGCCAAGGTTATCCGCTTTCAACCCTGCTCAAGGTGGTTGATGAAGTACCCAGCGTGCGTGCCATCAAGGACTGGAGCGCCAACCCCCAGCTGCACGAACGCCAGATTCGCGCCCTGCAATCGCGTAACCCGTCGGTCACCGTGCTATCCACCCACAGCGCCTGGCTGCTGAGCTCGCTGGTGCTGGGCTGCAACGGCCTGCTCTCGGGCAGCGGCTCTGTGATCGCCGATTTACAACTGCGCTTGTTCCAGGCGGTACAGGCCAATGATCTGGCCAGCGCCCGCGCGCTGAACGACAGAATCTGGCCGACCGCCGAAGTGTTTTACCGCGAGCCCTGGGTTGATATGCACAACCGGATGAAAGAAGCCCTGGTCCTGCTGGGACGGCTGCCGCGCGCTGTGGTGCGTCCGCCGTTGGTGAAAATTTCAACCGAAGAAATCGTCTCCATCCGACAGGCTCTGATGGCAGCCGGACTGCTGTGAGTCCTGACCCGACAGCCAGTTTGCGGCAACTGACCTGCCCCCTCCCAGCCGTACCAAGGTGATGGAACAAAGTCCGCCAATTTCGGAGAATAGCGGTTCCGACATTCATGACGCGAAGGGTGTTAGTTCTGCCTGAGACTCCATGACGTTCGAAGCTCAGTGTCCGGAGTCAGATATTTGTTCATTGACGAGATGGGTTTGGACGACTCCGCACCGAGCTGATCCAGTGCCAACCTTCGCCTACAAGCCGATCAATAGTCCAGCAAATCGTTGTCCTGGCCGAGCCGTGGATAAGACCGGCTGACGCTGCCGCGAAAGGCGTCGGCCACGGGGACTGGAACGGCCCAGATGCGGCCCTGATCGGTGTCCACCTGGTGCGAAAACAAGCCGCGCCCGACAAACTGTGGATCAGCCGCAGCTTCTTGCACGCTGCTGACGATGCAGCTACAGACATCTTTGCCATCAAACAGCGCCTGCCACTGCGCCGCGCTCTTTTGCGCAATGCAGGCCGACACGGCTTGGCGCGTGGCTATCGGATCCCGGCTGTCGTCGATAAATTCTGATGCCAGCCCAATGGTGGCACAGAAAGAAGCCCAAAAGCGCTGTTCCAGGGGGGCGGCAGCAACAAAACGCCGATCTGAGGTGGGGTAGATCTGATAGCGCGGACTGCCCCCGGTCACCAAGGATTGCGCTGGCCCTGGCCACTGCCCTGCCACGGCACCATCAGCCAGCGCCCAGTACATAAAAGGAAACAAGTTGTCGCTCATGGCGATGTCGAGCTTGCAGCCCTGGCCGGTGCGATCGCGTTGGCGCAAGGCCAACAGGATATTGATCACCGCCGGGTAAGCACCGCCGGCAATGTCGGCAATCAGGGCCGGCGGCACAACCGGCGCTCCGTCACTGCCTGCGGCCAGCGACAACAGGCCGGACTGCGCCATGTAGTTGAGGTCGTGGGCCGCAACTGCCGCGCTTGGACCGGTCTGACCATAGCCTGTGATGGCGCAATAAATCAGGCCGGGATTGATAACGCTCAGCGCTTGGTAGCCCAGCCCCAAGCGGTCCATCACGCCAGGTCGAAACTGCTCAACCACCACATCGGCCTGCGCCAGCAAGGGCTGCAGACGCTCCAGTGCAGTGGGGTCTTTCAGGTCGATGGCAATCGATTTTTTGCCCCGATTGAGCATGGCGAAGTTGGCACTGTCGGGTCCAACCTTCGGCGCATAAGTCCGCATTTCGTCGCCCATGCCGGGACGCTCGATTTTGATGACCTCGGCCCCGGCCTCGGCCAGCATCAAAGTGCACATGGGTCCCGGCAACAGGGTGCTGAAATCGAGCACCTTGATGCCCGAAAGCGGCTGAGTCATAGCAACTGTTTCATAGCAGCTTCCTCATCACGACTGACCCATGGAATTGGTTGCCCGTTGCTTGGCGACCTGGGCCCGGCGTGCCGGCGCATAAGCGGTATCCCCCAAGGCCAGGTACAGGGCCTGAGTCACGTCGAAATGCTCAGCCAAACCGGTTTGCTCGAGCAAGGCGATGGGGCCTTGCGGATAGCCCAGTCCCAGGCGCAAAGTGGTGTCCATGTCAGCGGCGCTGGCCAGCCCCTCATCGAGCCTGCGCAACACGGCGTTGAGGTAGGGCCGCAGCAAGCGATCGACGATACGACCCGGGAAATCATTGCACACGGCAACCACCAAGCCTGCGGCTTCGAGCACCTCGATGGCGGCAGCAATGGCCGCAGGCGAGCTATGGGGCTGTTTGACCAATTCAACCAGTTGGGTCGGCTCGGACTGGCCCATGCGAAAGCGGGCAAATCCAAGCAGGTTGCTGCCCTCACGCCCGCTGTCCTCCCCGCTATGAAAGCCCAGACACTCGGTTCCGAGTTCGAGCAGGATCGCAGTTTTCGCTGAACGATTCGCCAGACCGTTCAAAGCCTGGCCCACAGCCTGACCGATCAGCAACACCAACTCGCCCGCCTCACTGGCCTGGCCCGTCAGTGCATGGGGCTGCGGGAAGGATCGGCTATTTCCGGTATCGATGACCTGGTATTTCACGCTGTATTTCACACTCAGGCTCCAAACATTTTGACGTCGGTGTAACTGTGAAAACCCAGACCGGTCTTCTTACCCAGCCGACCTGCGGCGATCATGCGCTTGACCAGTGGTGGGCAGGCGGCGCGCGGCTCGTGCGTCAAGCCATGCATGGCCTCACACAGCAACAATTGGGTGTCCATCCCGACCAAGTCGAGCAGTTCAAGCGGACCCATCGGGTAACCCAGGGCCGTCTTGATGGCTTTATCGATGTCGGCGGCTTGTGCCACACCGTCTTGCACCAGCCTGATGGCATCGTTATTAAAGGGGATCAGAAAATAATTAAGGATGAAACCAGGACTGTCCTGGGTCTTGACCGGGGTTTGACCCAGGTCCTTGCAGAATTGCCAGGCCCGCTCGAAAGCAGCGTCGCTGGTGTTGAGACCGGGGGACATTTCCACCAGCTTCATCAACTGCGCCGGCAGGCAGAAATGCATGCCGAAAAATTGTCCGGCACGGCCACTGCCGCCTGCGATTTCAGTGATCGAAATGGTCGAGGTGTTGGAGGCGAACAGGGTCTGCGGTGGACAGATGCCATGGAGTTTTTGAAACAACGCCTGCTTGGTTGCCAAGTCTTCGAACACCGCTTCGATCACGATATCGCAATCCTTGAAGTCTTCGAGCTGGGTACTGCCACTGAGCCGCCCCAGGATGGCGTCGACCTCGTCCTGGGTGAGCTTGCCGCGCGCCACCGACTTGGCAAAGAATGCCTCGCTCTGGCTTCGCGCGCGCTCCAGCATGTCGGACTTGGTGTCATAAACCAGGGTGCGAAACCCGGCGCGGGCCGCAACGATCGCGATCCCTGCGCCCATGGTGCCGCAACCGACAACGCCTACAGTTTTGATGGGGGTCATGCTCGTATTCTTATTTAACAATGAAACTGCGTCCTATCAATTGCCGGTGGATCTGATTGGTGCCTTCCCAGATCTGGGTGATCTTGGCATCACGCATCAAACGCTCGACCCGAAAATCCTTGCAGTAACCGTAGCCACCGTGCAGCTGAACCGCCTCAGTCGCGATTCGCATGGCCAGGTCCGAAGCGCGCATCTTGAGCATCGACGCTTCGATGCCGAAGTTGCCCTCGCCAGCATCAACCAGCCGTGCCACATGCCACAACCAAGCCTCACATTGCGCCAATTCAGTCGCCAGATCGGCCAGCACGAATTGAATCCCTTGGAACTCGATGATCTTGCGACCCGACTGGCGGCGCTGGTTGATGTAGGCCACAGCATCATCAAAGGCGGCGCGGGCAATGCCCAAGGCATGGGCCGCCACACTGGGACGCGATTTATTGAGCGAGGCCAGCAAAATTTTTAATCCGTCGCCCGGCTGGTCCAGCAAGTTGGCCCTGGGAACCCTGCAGTTCTCAAACGCCAGTGCTGCCGTACCCGAAGCACGGTGACCCATCTTGTCCTCGGTGCGCAGCACCGACAGGCCCGCTGTTCCTTTTTCAAGCACCAGGGCCGAGATCGCCTGCTTGTCGCCCTCAATTCCACTCCACTTACCAAACAGCAGAATCAGATCCGCCGTGTCCCCATTGGTGATGAAGGTTTTCCCACCATCCACCACGATATGGTCGCCGTCTAGCCTAAAGCGCGTTTTCATGCCAGTGGCATCCGAACCCGCATCGGGCTCGGTTATGGCCAGCGCCACCAAAGCACCTTGAGCGACCCGCGGCAGCAGGCGCTGCTTCTGCTCTTCGCTGCCGAAATCGATCAAGGGCTTGATGCCGTGAAAATTAGTGGCCCAAATGATCCCGGTAGAAGCGCAGGCTTGGCTGATTTCACGCACGCACAGCAGGTAGGCGGCGTAGGACAGGGGTGAGCCGCCATAGGCTTCGGGGATGAACATGGCGTTGAGGCCCAGCGCATTGATGGCATCCAAATTGGCTTGGGGGAACTGTGCGGTTCGGTCATGCTCTGCCGCGCGCGGCGCTATCACCTCTTGTGCCATGCACCGCACGCTGTCAACCAGCATCCGTTCCTCCTGGCTCAAGCTCACGCCAGCGTCGATCCGTTGCAAGACGTTCATCAGTGCGCCATCCCCTGGCCGCCATCGAGGTAGATGGTCTCGCCTGTCAAAAACGGGATGTCCTCGCACAGCAGGCTGGCTACCAATCGCGCCACCCCATCGGCCTGGCCGGGGCTACCGCCTGGAATGCGCTGGACCAGGTAGTTGCCCAGTGGCCCCTGCAGCGCGGCGCTGTTGAGTTCGGTCTCTATGTAGCCCGGCGCCACATCCAGCACCCGAATCCCTTGGCTTGCCCATTCGACAGCCAAGCAGCGCGTGATGGCGCCGACAGCGGCTTTGGAAGCGCAGTAGGCCAGGTTGCGTTTAACACCCATCTTGTCAAAGAAGGATCCGATGTTGATGATGCTGCCACCCGCCTGAGTTAGATGGGGATAGACCTCGCGACAGGCCACAAACACAGCGCGCGCGTTGGTGTCCATCACCTGGTCGTAGCTGTCTGTCGATAGCTCGGCGGACTTGCCTTCCAAGTGGATGCCGGCATTGTTGACCAGCCCCCTGATTCGTCCGCTGCGTTGCGCCAATTGAGCCAAGGCCTCTCGCAGCGAAACTGCGTCGTTCACATCACAAGCCAGCGCGATCAGCCTGGGGACCAAAGCCTCGGGCACCTCCCGGCTCTCAATGCCCAGGCCTTTGCGCGTCAGACAGCCAACCGGAAAACCACGGCGCGCCAGCTCCAGCGCGATGGCAGCACCGATGCCACGGCTGGCGCCAGTCACGGCAATCGCCCCTGCTGTGACCTCGTTTAAGTGGCTCTGGTCGCTCATCTCAGCCGTCCTTGAATTGGGGTTGTCGTTTGGCCAGAAAGGCAGCCATCCCCTCAGCCGCATCCGCCGTCTGGTAGGCCTGGGTTGACAGATCGGCCTCTGTTTTCAGCCCCTCTTGCACCGGCATATCCAAAGCGCCTTGCACGGCTTGACGCGCCAGCTTCAGCACCGGCAGGCTGAAGCCGCTGAACTCGCGTGCAAACGCCATGCCCGCAGCCACGGCATCGCCATCAACCAGTCGGCTGACCAGGCCCCAGGCCAGCGCCGTTGCGCCGTCCAGGGTCTTGCCGCTCATGATCATTTCCAGCGCCCGGGTCGGCCCCACCACGCGCGGCAGGCGCTGGGTTCCGCCATAGCCTGGAATCAGTCCCAATTTGATTTCCGGCAAGCCCAGTTTGGCGTTGGGCGTTGCCAGCCTAAAGCTGCAGGCCAGCGCCAATTCCAGGCCGCCGCCAAAGGCATAGCCATTGATGATGGCGACCGAGGGCATGGGCAGGCTCTCAATTTTGGAGAACACGGTTTGTCCGAACCGGGTGTCGTCATGGGTCTGGACCAGCGACCGGTGGGCCAGCTCGGCAATGTCGGCTCCGGCGCAGAAAGCTTTGTCCCCGGCTCCTGTGAACAACAGCGTGCGAGCACCACTGAGTGCCACCTGGTCCAGCACCTGATCGAGCTCCCGGATCAAGCCGAAAGATAGCGCATTGAGGAACTCGGGCCGGTTCAGGCGAATCACGGCGAATTCTTCAATACGTGAAAATTCTAGGGTCACGTCATATTCCTTTGGCGAAAGAGTTCCAGCGCACAGCCTGCGGCGCGATGCGAGCGATTTTCACCCATTCTTGCAACTCGCGTTTGAGGATCTTGCCACTGGCTGTCAGTGGCATCGCATCCAGGGCAACGAAATATTCAGGCATGTCGTAAATGGAGAGTCCAGCCTGGCTGAGGTGCTCCAACAAGTCCTTGGCCTCCAGTGGGCTGCCTTGGCGCAACACCACAGCCAGACAGGCCCGTTCGCCCAGACGCACATCGGGTACGGCAAAAGCCGCTGCTTTCTGCACTGCGGGATGGCGGTAAGCCAGGTCCTCGATGCGAGAGGGATGAATGTTGTGGCCGCCGCGAATAATCAAGTCCTTCTTGCGCCCCACGATAGTCAAACAGCCACGTTCATCCAAAGTACCCAGATCGCCCGAGAGAAACCAGCCATCCCGATTGAAAGAATCCTCGGTAACGAACTGGTTGTCGAAATAACCCAACATCAGCAGTGCGCCGCGGGTGCCGATCTCACCGATGGTGCCGACAGCGAGTTCCAGATCAGGATTCTCTTGGCTGAATATCCGGGTCTCGTACCCGTAACAGGCGCGCCCACAGGTCTGGACAATCGTCGTCGCATCATCGGTTGGCAGGGTGTACTGGTGCGAACCGTTCTCGGTCATGCCATAAATATTCTGCGGCGTGATGCCCAGATCGAGAAATGACTGCGCCAGCTCGCTTGGGATCGTTGAGCCGGCCATGTAGAACAGACGGGCCCGGCCCAGTCGAGTCAGGCCACGCCGGCGCATCTGCTCAAGCACGTCAATCGCGTGGGTTGGCACACCCATGATGTAGCTGGCACCACAGGCCTCAATCCAGTCCAGGGTCGTGCTGCCCTGCGGCAAATCGTTGAGCACCAACTCGAAGCCCGCTGCCATCATTTGCTCCACAGCCACCGTGCCAATATGGTGACTCATGGGACTGAGGCTCAGCAGCACCGTGCTGTTGTCGTGGCTCCAATCACTGACCATGGCTCTGCCATTGGCCAGCAAAGTGTTGTCCGAGTGCATGACCCCCTTGGTCTGACCCGTGGTGCCCGAGGTATAGGCCAGATAGACCACTTTGTCCGGATCCGTGTCGACCGCCACAGCAGGCACTTGGCTCAACGTCGCTGACGAGGAAGCGAGAGGAAAAAGCCGGGCCCGCGGATCACAAGCCTGGGGACCAGCAACCTCAAAAACCGCCTTGAGGTGCGGCAGGGCCAGCGCTTGAGCCAACAGCTCAGCGTGCTTGGCATCGGGGTCGGTTTGCATGAACAAGGCGGCAGCGCGGCAGCGCTCAAGCAACAGGATGATTTCGGCTGTCGTGTAGTTCTGGTGCAGCGAAGGGTTGCAGACATAACCGTTGCGTGAACAAGCCAAAAACACAAGCACACTCTCAAGCCGTGACGGCATCCAAACGCAAACGCGCTGGCCACGGCGCACGCCGCTCAAGTGCAGACTCTGAGCCACACTGTCAACCCAGGCCAGCAATGCCGACCAACTCAGACGCTGACGGGAATCGCGCAAGGCCCAGTCGGTAGGTCGCTCGCTGGCATGGCGCTGCAACAGGGTGTAGAAAGTATCGCTGCGCCAAGCGCCGCTGGCATAGTGGCGCGCGGCAGTCTCTGGATGCAACAGCGTCAGCAGTCGGTTCATGGCTTTGCTTGACCCCGAATTATTGACGGCCAAATTCTCAGTGTCCGAACTTGTCTGTGTCAGGCTTGCGCCGAGCGCGAAACGCATCCGACAGTTCCTGTGATTCGTCGGTTTCCAGGTAGGGCCGCAGCAGCAGGTCGTGCGCCATGCGTCCCAGTCCGCCGACGCCACCGTGACGCGCGTTGAACGCACCTTTGATCGAGGCCAGCGCAAAAGCGCCACGCTCGGAGAGTTCCAGCGCCATGTTGCGGGTCTCCTGCTCCAACTCAGCATCGGGCACCACGCGGTTGATGAGACCGATCTCCAGCGCTTGGCGTGCGCTCAACTTGGGGTTGAGCATCCACATCTCTTTGGCTCGTTTTTTTCCAATCAGGTCTTCCAAGTACCAGGTTCCGTAGCCAGCGTCGAAACTTCCCATCATCGGACCGACCTGGCGAAACACTGCGCTTTCCTTGGCGATGGTCAGATCGCACACCACCTGCAAGACATTGCCGCCACCGACGGCAAACCCGTTGACTGAGGCAATCACCGGTTTTTGCAAGCGGTCGATTGATTCGTACATCTCCAGCGTTGGCAAGACACCAGCGTAAAGCAGGCTGTCTTCCATGCCCTCTTTGCGCCCACCAATGCAGAAGAATTTATCGCCGGCGCCGGTGATGACCAACACCCGGGTCCGGGTCTCGCGTCGAATGGCATTGATGCAATCTCGGATTTCATGGCACATCTGTGCCGTAAACATATTGCCGTCATCGGGGCGGTTCAACGTCAGCCAACCAATAGCGCCCTCTTCCCGGTACAGAATTGTTTCGAAGTTCATGGCTTGTTCCCGTCCAAAAAAATGCGGCTACGCTATCAGCAGCGTCGAATCAGGCCCCGATGCTCAGCACGCCACGGTCGATGGTGAACACCCGATCGACCAGACGGGACGAGTGCTGGAAATCCGATTCGGACATGACGACGGACAGGCCCTCACCTTTCAACGTGGAAATGACTTCGACCAAGCGCTGCGCCAAGGCTGGAGCCACGCCTTCAAAAGGTTCATCGAGCAGCAGCAATTTGGTGCCGACCATCATGGCGCGTCCCAGACCCACCAGTTTTTGCTGACCCCCGGAGAGTTGCAGGGCTTTGCGCTGGGCAAACACCACGAGTTCAGGAATATGCTGGTAAATCCTGGCCAGTCGCACCGTGGGATCGATGGTTCCCAGCGCCCAAGTCGGCAACACCAGGTTTTCTTCAACCGTGAGCTCCGGAATCAAGCGTCGGTCTTCCGGCATATAGCCAATCCCCAAGGAGGTGCGGCTGTGGGTGGGCATCGCTGTCAGCTGATTGCCTTCAAACTCAATGCCACCGGTGGTCGGTGCCAATAAGCCCATGATAGAGCGCATCAAAGTGGTCTTGCCTGCACCATTGCGACCGATCAAGCCGGCCATGACGCCAGTGGGCACTTCCAGCGAAATATTGCGCAGCACCTGCACCGCGCCGATGGCCACATCCAGATTCGAGACTTTAAGCATGACGTTGCCCCACCACATACTTGCGCACGTCGGCATCGGCCAGCGCCACATCGGGCGTAGCATCGGAAATGATGCGACCGTCATAAAAAGCCAGCACCCGCTCGGCGTAGCGCGCCACCACATCCATGTCGTGTTCGACAAACAACACGGTGGCGCCTTCGGCTTTCACCGCTTGCATGATCAGATCCATGATGCCAAATTTCTCTTCAGCTGCCACACCGCTGGTCGGCTCATCGAGCAGCAAAATTTTGGGTTTGACCACCATCGCCAGGGCAATGTCGAGCAGCTTTCTGACGCCCCCGGGCAGCACCTGGGCCGTGTGATTGCGGTAAGCCGACAGGCCAAAACGCTCCAGCAAGCGGTTCGCTGCTTGGTCAGCAGGAAACCCATGGCCGGGAACAATCGTATCAGCGCGCGAGAAATAACCGCCGCTTTTGGCATTGCGCAACACGATGCCCATACCCGCCATGATGTTGTCAAAAACCGTCAGCGTGTTGTAGAGTTGGGGGATTTGAAACGAGCGGCAAATCCCCAGGCGGGTGATGTCGCGTGGTGCGAGCTGAGTAATATCACGCCCCTCAAATTCAATCACACCGGCGTCGGGCTTGAGATAGCCAGTGACCATGTTCACAAAAGTGGTCTTGCCCGCTCCGTTGGAGCCGATCATGCCCACCACCGAATCCTGTTCAATCGCGGCATTCACATTGCTGGCCGCCGTCACCGCACCAAATGTCTTGTTCAGCCCCCGGGCGTTGAGAATTACCGCCATGTCAAACCTTCTTCTTTCGAGTGAATACCGACCACAGCCCATTGGGCAGGAACACGATCACCAGCAGCAGGGCCGACCCCACCACCATTTGCCAAGTATTGGGCGACAGGTCATAGGCCGCGCTGTAAATGGCTTGGTAAAGTAAGGCGCCCAGGAAGGGAGCGGCCA
This sequence comes from Burkholderiales bacterium, assembly GCA_964202765.1. Classification (GTDB taxonomy): domain Bacteria; phylum Pseudomonadota; class Gammaproteobacteria; order Burkholderiales; family Burkholderiaceae_C; genus CAXNKH01. The sequence continues at coordinate 12,701 of CAXNKH010000015.1, forward strand.
CGGAGCCGGTGCCCGCGAGAATCGCAATAAAAACAAACTCGCCGGAAGTCGTCCAGTAAGCCATTTCCGGATCGATATGGCCGACGGTCACACCGGCCAGAGCGCCGCCCACGCCTGCCAGAGCGGCAGCGATCACATACTTGACATGGATGGCGTTGCGCACCGAGGTTCCCATGTACTCGACCCGAATTTCGTTGTCCCGTATCGGTTCGCACAAGCGCCCCAGCGGCGTCTTGAGGTAGCGGTGCACCAGCAGCGTCAGCACGACGCCCCAGCCGCAGGCCACGGCCAACAGCAAGAAGCGAGTGTCGCCCTGGGTCGCTGGTTTGTAGCCCCACAAGGTAGGCGCCAGCATATTGAAGCCGTCACTGGAGCCCAGCGATTGGCTCTTAACCAGTATTCCGTAAAGAATCATCGACAAGGCCATCGACAGCAGGCCAAAGAAAATACCACGGTAACTCGCCAGCAGGAAACCCAGAATGACCGCTAGCACCAAGGAGGCCATACCTCCAGCGAACATCAGCAACACGACATCGCTGACGGCCCAGAACTTGGACAATGCGCCGGCGAAGTAAGCGCCCAGACAGTAATACAAGGCCTGACCAAAAGACACCAGCCCGGTACGCTGCAAAATCACCAGACCCAGCACGACGAAGGCCTTGGCCATGGCGATGGTCAGCAGGAACAGCACCCATTGCGGCAAGACCAGGGAAAATGCGACGACCAGGCCAAAAATCGCAACCAACACCGCCGGGATCAGATCGGCTTTCATCAAAGCAGCTTTCATATCTTGCGTGCCTCTGGGGCCATGAACAGGCCGCGCGGCCGGAAGGCCAGGACCATGGCCATCACGAAGTAAATAGTGAACAGTTCGACTTCAGGCCAGAAGTGAACGCTGATGGAGCGGACCACGCCCACGATCAGGGCACCAATGGCCGCACCCGGCAAACTGCCCAGGCCACCAATCACCACCACAGCAAAAGACAGCACGATGACCTCAACCCCAAGACCCGGCACCACCGAGACCGTAGGCGCAGTGAAAGCGCCACCGATGGCGGCCAGCGTGCTGCCCACCGAAAAAGTAATCAGGTACATGCGACTCACATTGATGCCCATGGCGGCACTGATCTCGCGGTCGTGAATCACCGCCACCAGCAGCTTGCCCTGACGCGTGTAATTGAGTACCCAGGTCAGCAAGCCACCGGCGACAACAGCAACGCCAACCAGCAAGAAGTTGTAAACGGGATAATTCAACTCGCCGTATTCGAAATTACCCAAATAACTGTAGGGCTCGGCAATGAAATAAGGCGAGACGCCCCAGACCAGTTTAATGCTGTCCTCCAGAATCAGAAACAGGGCATAGGTAATCAGCAGCAACACCACCTCGTCACGGGCATACATGCGAGACAGAAACAAGCGCTCGACCAAGGGGCCGATGACAAAACCGACCAACAGCGCC
>CAXNKH010000016.1:0-14051 GCA_964202765.1 Burkholderiales bacterium
AATGACTTCTTCTGCCTAGCGCGTCACAAAAGACGAAAGCCGCATATAGCGGCTTTCCATTTGGTGCATCTTTCAGCTTGTTAGCGTCCAGAGGGTTCTGTCGCAATAAGCGTAAACGACCATCCAGCGCATGCTTGATTTCCGTCAAAGTTGGGGCAATAGCGCCTTACGCAAAGTTCTCAAACGGCCCCACTACCCGCTGGAAGTGATGTTGACTTGCGTGAGATGGTACGTGGCCTACCCGTTGAGCTTGCGACACGTGGAGGAGATGATGCAAGAGCGGGGTGTCTTCGTTGACCACTCCACCGTTCATCGCTGGGCGATCAACCTGCACGACGTGCCAGAGAAGATCGCCATTGACAAGAGCGGCGCCAACACAGCAGCCATTGAGAGCGTCAAGGCTGGCGCCTGTGTCGGCATCCTGATGCGCCGACGCTTTGGCCGCCAGATGCGTCATGGAATTGCAGCCTTTGGCTGCACCGTTGTCAGCAACCGAGTTGCAACGCCGGTGTCAAGCACCGCTGTCTCCCGCGCAAAATGCGCTGCTGGAACGCTGGGGCTATCCCTTCGTGCTGGATCAATATCAACTCCATTGCTCGCTGACTGGCTCACTCAAACACATGAACTCGCAGCAAGTACACAACCTGCAACGGGGCGCAGAAGACTGGTTCGCTAACTTGCCGCCCTGCAACTTTGAATCACTGGCGCTGTTCGTCGAACCGACGCGAGGTGCAGACTTCGTGTTGCAAGAGCAATTCAGATTTTCCGCATGAACCAGCGCTTGATTTATGTGATGGGTCCATCCGGTGCCGGCAAAGACAGCCTGCTCGACTGGCTCAAAAAAAACTGCCGCCACAGTCGCCCATCCACTTTGCCAAGCGCACCATTGACCGGCCACTGCAAGCACTGAGCGAGCAACACGAAAGCGTGGACGGAACAAGCTTTGAGCGTCTGCAAAAGGAAAAGTCATTTGCCATGCACTGGCTTGCCAACGGCAGACAGTATGGCGTGCGCCATAGCGAGCTGGAACCCCTTCGGCAACAGCAATGGTTGCTGGTGAACGGCTCACGCGCCTACCTGCCCGAAGCGCTGCGTCAGTTCGACGGCTTGAACGTGTTGCACATCAGCGCCAGTGCGGACATTCTGCGCGCCCGATTGCTGGCGCGTCAACGCGAAACACCTGAGGTGGTTGAAGCGCGCGTGCAGCGTGCCGTCGCTTTCAGCGTGCCGCCGACTTGTCATTGCGTGCGTATCATGAACGACACCAGCCTTGACGACGCGGGCGCCTTGTTGATGAGCGCGCTGGCATCGATGCCGGGTTGGCCCGCAGGCTAAACCGCGGGATTGAGAGCCGAGACGTTCAGACGGATGTCAGCGCGTCCAGCTCATGCGGAAACTTGCGAAACGGTCTGGCGGCGACCAGGTTGTCTTGGAACATTTGTCCGGCCTGATGCCAGCTGAACTCTAGCGCGCGTTGGCGGGCATGAAGACGGGGGATGACCAGTGCGGCAGCAAAGGCCTGCTTCAAATCCACATGCAGGACGCCGCCTTTGTGACCGTCCGGGGTGTGCAGCACTTCCAGTGGGCCATCCACCGGGAAGGCGGCCACAGGCGTTCCGCATGCCATGGCCTCTAGCATGACCAAGCCAAATGTTTCTGACTTGCTCGGAAATACAAACACATCGGCAGCGGCATACACCTTGGCCAATTCATCCCGGGGCAGCAGGCCGAGCCAGCGCACCTTCGGATAACGCGCTTTGAGAGACGCTTCCAGTGGCCCCACGCCGCAGACCACCTTGGTGCCAGGGATGTTTAACTGGAGAAAAGATGCAATATTTTTTTCATACGAAATCCGGCCGACAAAGAGCGAGACGGGGCGTTCAAGATCTTTGAGTTGCGGATAAGACACAGGGAATTCGTGAAAGCCAAAGAAATCAACGTCCACACCATGCGTCCAACTGCGCAGCCGCTGAAAGCCACGTTGATGGAGCATGTCCAGCACCCCCTGAGTAGGCACCATGACGCCTGCCGACGGTTTGTGAAAATGACGGAACAAGGCATAACCCATCCACAGGGGAACACGCAAGGCCGCTTTCAATATTTCAGGAAACTTGGTGTGAAAAGCTGTGGTGAATTGCAGCCTTTGCTGGACGCAATACGCCCGCGCAGCCCAACCCAGCGGGCCTTCGGTGCAGATGTGGATGGCATCTGGGGAGAACTCATTCAATTGCTGGTTCAAAAAAGACCGGGGCTTCAAGGCCAGCTCAATTCCCGCATAACCAGGGCAAGGTCGGGTCTTGAACTGCCCCGGATGAATCACCAGCACTTCATGGTTGCGTCCTTCAAGATCGCGCATCAACTCTAGCAAAGTGGTGACGACGCCATTCACCTGCGGCAGCCAAGCATCGGTGATCAAAGCAATTTTCAAGCGTTCACCTGTGCCTTGGGTACGGCGCTGGTTTCGGGTCTTTTTTGGACTTCATGAGACGGCGCCCAATGCAAAATCTCCAGTCGACCGTCGTAGTACTCGACCAATGCAGTGCGGCTCTCAACCCAGTCGCCGTCGTTGCAATACAAAACACCGTTGATCATGCGCATTTCAGCGCGGTGAATATGACCACACAAAACGCCGTCATGGCCCCGGCGCTTGGCTTCTTTGGCGACAGCCACTTCAAAGTCAGTCACATAGTTCAGAGCTGACTTGACCTTTTGCTTGAGGTAGGCAGAGAGCGACCAATACGGCAAACCCATGCGGGCGCGCAAAGAGTTCAGGTGCCGGTTCATCCGCAGCGTGAATTCATACAGGTTGTCACCCAAGTAGGCCAACCACTTGGCGCACTGCACCACCGCGTCAAAATAGTCACCGTGAATGATCCACAAACTGCGACCGTCCGCCGTGACGTGAACCGTTTCTTTCACGACATCGATGCCGCCGAAATGATGGCCGATGAAGTCGCGTGCAAATTCATCATGGTTGCCCGGCACATAAATCACACGACAGCCCTTGCGCACACGGCGCAAGAGTTTTTGCACAACATCATTGTGTGATTGCGGCCAATACCATTTGCGTCGCAACTGCCAACCATCGATGATGTCGCCGACCAAATAAAGCGAGTCACTGGGGTGTGTGCGCAGAAAATCCATCAGAGCCAGTGCTTGGCAACCTGGTGTTCCCAAGTGCAAGTCAGAGATAAAGATAGTTCGGAATCGTTCCCCCTTTTCATCGCCGTCATCCAGCGATTCCGGTGGGTAATTTCCACTGAAGGAGTCGAGTATGGCGCGCATTAGAAGTGATCCGAAAGTGTCATGGGAAGGCCTTTCTTGGTCTAGCACTTGTGGTGTGTAGATGATTTAATTGTCTTCACGCCATGTGTCAGGCTTGTGTCCAAAGCATGAAAGTTATTTGACGACAGCCTGTCAAGGAGCTGCTGCACATGCAGATTTCGACTGCTATTTAAAGCAGCTGCCGGAATCATCCAAACTCAGACGCCGATCAAACCACCATCGTTTCGCGTGATCACAATCGTCGCGGATCGCGGCCTGCCGGCCGCGCCATAGCCTTGGTTGCCTGGCCACAGACTTTGCGCATTGAACTGCGCAGAGCCGCCCAGTGCAGGCGTGTCTTCGCCGGGGTGCTGGATGTTCACGAACAAGGTCTTACCGTCTTCAGTTTCCGTGATGCCCGTGACTTCAGCGCCTTTGGGGGCCACCAAGAAACGACGCAGCCTAGCTTCACCCAAAGTCGCACCGATGAAGGTGTTTTGTTGCCCGGTCACGGCAGCGCCATTGATCGTCATGCGGTTGTTGACGGTGACCTTGCCGCCGTCCCCAACCTGCCCAGGCACCGCGGCCAACAGCATGCAATTGCTTTCGTCCGTCATGGCACCGTCGTCGGTCTGAATCCAGCAAATGCCGGTGGCTCGGCTGAACCACAAACCGTCGGGTGAGGAAAAAGAATTCTTGACCGTCAGCTTCGAAAGGTTGGCGTCGCCAGCATCTTCTTCGGCGCCAAAGACAAATATATCCCACGCAAAGCCGGCCGCCGTGGAGCGGTTGGCGTCTTCCTTGAAGCGGATGATGTGGCCGTTCGGATTGCCCGCGCCTTTTTTGCCATCGACGTCCATGTAGGCACGCGGATTGGCGGCATCGACCAGGGTCGGGGTGCGGTTGGTGGCGTTGTTGTTGGTCAGCGCAAAATAAATTTCACCATTGCGATGGTTGACGGCACCCCACTCCGGACGGTCCATCTTGGTGGCACCGACGGCATCGGCCGCATGGCGTGCGTTGACCAAGACATCCGCTTGATTGGCAAACGAGTAAGCGCTGTGCCTGGCAATGCGCGGGTCGCTCAAGGTCAATTCCAGCCACCGGCCACTGCCGTCGGCATGAAACCTGGCCACATACAGTTTTCCTTCGTTCAGGTATTTGTCGCCAGCCGCCATGCCGCCACCGACGTCCTTGGCGTCCCAAACGGCCGTCGTGACATATTTGTAAATGTATTCGTTGCGCGAATCGCAGCCCATGTAAAAGGCCAGAGGCGCGCCCTCTTGGGGCAGGCTGCAAACAGCGGCCTCGTGTGCAAAGCGCCCCATGGCCACGCGTTTAGCAGGCATCGCGTCAGGCGCTAATGGGTCGATTTCGAGGTTGAAGCCGAAGGTGTTGGGCTCATTGCGAAAGTCTGCAGCGGCGGTGCTGCCCACGGCGGCGACATTCCAACGCGTGAAGCGGTCGTCCGTGGTCGACACGGTGTGCCAGCCCTGTGTGCGTTCATTTATTTGCGCACTGGTCATTGGTGTGTTGGCAACGCCGTATCGCTTGCGCGAGGCCATGATCTTGGCATCGACCGGCTGGCTGTCTTTCGGCATCTGAAAGTACATTGCCCAGTTTTCTTCGCAAGCCAGATAAGTGCCCCACGGAGTCTTGCCGTGGCCGCAGTTGTTCAAGGTGCCGCGGCTGGTCGCACCGCTGCGGTCATAGCGTGTGCTCATCAGCGCCTTAATTTCAGCCAGATGCACGGCGGGTCCGGTGATGCGCGCTGGCGTCTGCGGCGTGATGCGCCGGTTCAGCGGCGAGTCCAGCTGGTACGTCCAACCGGCTGCCGTCTTGCTAAGTTCAACCACCGAGACGCCGTGCAGGTTGATTTCTTTCAGGGCTTCAAGCTCTGGCCGGCTGCCAAGGTCCCACTTGCCGAATTGGTCAAACTTACGGCCGCTCACGCCGTTGGAGGTCTGGCCTTTGGGATGCAGAAAATGCGCGTCGGCCGAGCTTTCGTGGTTCACGCTGAGGACGGCGCGGCCGGTGTTTTTGGCCGAATACTGGCCGGCTTGGTCAACGTAGTAAAGGTCCATGCCGTCATGTTGGTCGCCAATGCGGGTTGACCAGTCATCGCGCTCCAGCCCTTGGTTTGAGTACGCGCCCATGCTGCTAATCAGCGGGTCGCCACTGGCGTGCAGCACTTTGTAGCTGTAGCCGGGCGGCAAGATCACGTTGTCCAGCAGGCTCTTGTCAATCGCTGGGAAACCCAGCGCCGTGGTTTTGTCAGAGGGCGTGGCTGGGATCAAGCTGGCGCAACCCGGCAACATGGCCATGGTCGACAGCGCTGCCAGTCCGAAGCCGCCGCGCATCATGTTGCGGCGCGATGGGTTTTCAAGTGAGCATTTCAGGACTTGCTGGAAGTGGTCGTTATTCGATGTGTTGCAGACGTCGTCGTCAAAATCATGGGCCATGCGAAAACTCCAATGGGACAGGTGAATGGATTGAGTAACTCTGGGCCTATTAAATTCAGCGACTGTGACAACGTCATGTCAATTTCAAACAATGGTCATCTATTTGTCACAAACATTGAGCACAATTCAATCTTTATTAAAGTGTTGAAACATCCAGGAGGTTTCCAATGAAAGTGGGTATCAATGGCATGGGCCGTATCGGCCGGCTGGCTTTGCGCGCCGCCATGGGTGCAGCTGATCGTCCTTCTGATGACCCGCGACGAGAGAATCGCCTGGAAGTCACGCACGTGAATGAATTGAAGGGCGGCGCGGCAGCCACGGCCCACTTGCTGGCTTTTGACAGCGTGCAAGGAAAATGGCGCGCAAACATCGCGGCTGAAGGCGAAGCGGCCATCCGCATCCATGAGCAGCAGCTGTCGTTCAGCGCACATGCCACTGCCGCCGACATTCCCTGGGGCGATCTGGGCGTCGAGCTGGTGTTGGAGTGCACCGGCAAGTTCCTCACCCCAGAAACGCTGCAAGGCCATTTTGACCGCGGTGCCAAACGCGTCATCGTGGCGGCACCGGTGAAAGTTGGGAATGTGCTGAACATCGTGGTGGGCGTCAACCAGCATTTGTACAACCCGCTCACCGACCGCATCGTGACGGCCGCTTCATGCACCACCAACTGTTTGGCGCCGGTGGTCAAAGTGATCCATGACACCTTGGGCATCAGGCACGGCCAGATCACCACCATCCACAACCCGACCAACACCAATTTGATGGTTGATGCACCGCACAAGGACTTGCGGCGAGCCCGCAGCGCCATGCTGAGCCTGTCCCCGACAACGACCGGCAGCGCCACCGCGATTGCGCTGATTTACCCGGAACTGAAAGGCAAACTCAATGGTCACGCGGTCCGCGCTCCGGTCTTGAATGCCTCTTTGACCGACTGTGTGTTTGAACTCAAACGCGAGACCACTGTTGAAGAAGTGAACGCCTTGTTTGCAGCTGCGGCGCACGGTCCGCTGGCGGGTATCTTGGGGTACGAAGAACGCCCCTTGGTGAGCGCCGATCACGCCGGTGACACCCGCAGCGCCATCGTTGACGCACTGTCGACCATGGTGACCGACGGCACGCTGCTCAAAGTCTATGCCTGGTACGACAACGAAATGGCTTACGCCTGCCGCATGGTGGACTTGGCTTGCCACATGGAAAGCGTGGGGGTCTGAGCACGATGTCGAACCCCACCCGCAACTACGCCATCGTCACGGCCGCCTACTGGGGCTTCACGCTCACAGACGGCGCATTGCGCATGCTGGTGCTGATGCATTTTTACCGACTGGGTTATTCGCCTTTCACACTGGCCTTGCTGTTTTTGCTGTACGAAGCGGCCGGCGTGGCGGCCAACTTGGTCGGCGGCTGGCTGGCCACGCGCTACGGCATCGCGCGCATGCTGGCGGTCGGTTTGAGCACGCAAATCATCGGCTTTTTATTGCTGTCTTTGCTCAACCCGGCATGGACCGCGGCGATGTCCGTGGCTTGGGTGGTCGTTGCACAAGGCATTTGCGGCGTCGCCAAAGACCTGACCAAGACGGCCAGCAAGTCAGCGATCAAGGTCACGGCAGACCAAGCCAAGAATCAGGGCTCAGGCCAATTGTTCAAATGGGTCGCTTGGTTCACCGGCAGCAAAAACGCCATGAAGGGCGTGGGCTTTTTCTTGGGCGGTCTGCTGCTGGACTCGCTCGGTTTCAGCGGCGCCTTGTGGGCGATGGCGGGACTCCTGGCCTTGGTGCTGGTCGGTGTATTGACCTGTGTACCGCGCCTGATGGGCAAGAACAAAGCCTCGAAATCGGCCAAGGAATTGTTTGCCAAAAGCCAGGCCATCAATTTGCTGGCAGCAGCGCGGGTGGTGCTGTTTGGTGCGCGCGACGTTTGGTTCGTGGTCGGCGTGCCGGTGTTTTTGTACGCTTCGGGCTGGACCTTCACGATGGTGGGTGGATTTTTGGCCCTCTGGACCATCGGCTACGGTCTGGTTCAAGCCTTGGCACCGCAGATCGTCAAGCGCAGTGTCGACGGACTCAGCCATGAAGTGCCCGCCGCCCGCACCTGGTCAGCCCTCCTGGCCGTGGTGCCGAGCGTGCTGGCCGTCGCCGTTTATCTGCAGGTGCCGAATCTTGAATGGGTGGTCGTTGGCGGGTTGGGTTTGTTCGGCGTCGCCTTCGCCGTTAATTCCTCCGTGCACTCGTACTTGATCTTGGCGTATGCCGGCAGTGAAAAAGCCGCTGAAGATGTCGGCTTTTATTACGCCGCCAATGCGTTGGGGCGTTTCTGCGGCACCTTGCTGTCGGGGCTTTTGTACCTCTGGGGGGGGCTGCTTTATCCGCTGATCGGCTCCGCGGTCATGCTCATCGTCTGCTGGTTGGTGACCCTGGCTTTGCCGACGACCCGGGTCAACGCGACGCCCACCGAAGCTGGTGCGTAGACGCCCTATTTTTACCCCACCGCAACAGTCGAAAGGACTCCAATGACGTCACCTGTCTTCAATGTTCTGTTTATCTGCACCGCCAATTCGGCACGCAGCATCATGGCGGAAGCCATCTTGAACCAACAAGGCCAGGGTCACTTTCGCGCCTTCAGCGCTGGCAGCCATCCGGTTGGCGAACTGAGCCCTGCCGCCGCTGATCTGCTGCGACGCCATCACTTCGACACGACGCAGTTGCGCAGCAAAAACTGGCGTGAGTTTGCAGGTTCAGAAGCCCCAAAAATGGATTTTGTTTTGACGGTCTGCGACAAGGCGGCTGGTGAAGTCTGCCCCACCTGGCCCGGTCAGCCCATTTCGGCACATTGGGGTGTTGAAGACCCGGTGGCCGTGCAAGGCGATGAAGCACAAACGCGCAAAGCTTTCAGCGACGCATTCTTGACGCTGCAACGTCGCATCGCTTTGTTTATCAATCTGCCGCTGGATAAGTTAGACCAACTCTCTTTGCAAAATGAACTCAACCGTATTGGCACTCAACACCTCTGATTTTTAAGCCTCAACCGCCATGCCCCTTCGCTCTCAAAGTCTGCAAGAAGAACTCGCCAACAGCCTGAGCCACGGCGCGGCATTGCTGGCCGCCATCGCAGCGGTGCCGTTCCTGATGCTTGCATCAAATCATCCCGACAAGGCCAACGTCCTTGGGCCGTTGATCTTTGGGTTGACGATGGTATTTCTTTACTTCACCTCGACGCTTTACCATGCCCTGCCCGAGGGCCGAGCTAAAACAGTTTTTTTGAAGCTCGACCACGGGGCTATTTATTTTTTTATTGCCGGCAGTTACACACCCTTTGCGCTCGGCGCGATGGATGGCACACGCGACTGGCTGATGCTAGGGCTGGTCTGGTCGATGGCCTTTACCGGTGCAACGCTGAAGGTCATTGACCGCCTGGAGACGCCGTGGCTGTCCACCGGGCTCTACCTGCTGATGGGCTGGCTGGTACTGGTGGCAGCGGTGCCTATTGTTGAGCGTGTTTCACTCCCGGTTTTCAACCTGCTGGTCGCTGGCGGACTGGCTTACACCATAGGCGTTGTGTTTTTTGCACTGGATTCCAAGCTGCGCTATGCCCACACCGTCTGGCACGGCTTTGTTGCTGCTGGCACTGGATGTCATTATTTTGCAGTGATGGGTTATCTCGCTTGACGGGTGCTATGCTCGCTCGCACTAACAATTAGAAGCTTATGCAAAATGGAACGCGACTTGCAGCTGTGGACTTGGGGTCCAACAGCTTTCGACTGGAAATTGGCCGCTTTGACGACGGCCAGATTCACCACACTGAGTACCTCAAAGAAACCGTCCGTCAAGGCAATGGCTTAGATGCCAACCGGAACCTGACGCCAGAAGCTATGCAACGCGGCTGGGAATGCTTGGCACGTTTTGGTGAGCGCCTCGCCGGGTTTAAAAAAAATCAAGTCCGCGCCGTTGCCACGCAAACGCTGCGCGAAGCCAACAACCGCGATGAATTTCTCAGCCGTGCGCATCAAATTCTGGGTTTCCCCATTGACGTGATTGCCGGGCGCGAAGAAGCTCGTCTGATTTACCAAGGGGTCGCTCATCTGCTGCCGCAATCCACTGAGCGTCGGCTGGTGGTTGACATTGGCGGGCGCTCCACAGAGATGATTTTGGGTTGCTCGCTGGAGGCCAAAAGCATGGAATCCTGGCGTGTGGGCAGTGTCGCTTGGTCGATGAAGTATTTTCCAGATGGCTTGCTCAGCGCCCGCGCCTTCAACAGCGCAGAAATTGCGGCCAAAGCCGTTTTAGACGAAGCCATTCAGACCTTCGGCCGCCCACACTGGGACACCGCCTACGGCTCCTCAGGCACTGTCGGCGCTGTCAGCGATGTACTGACGGCCGCAGGCTGGCCGGCTGACGTTGTGACCCGCGATGGGCTCGACTGGCTGCTAGAGCGTTTGATCAAAGCCCAAAGTTCGGATCGCCTGAGAATGGAAGGCTTGAAGGATGACCGCCGAGCAGTGATTGGCGGCGGCGTCAGCGTACTGCGGGCCATCTTTGATTTGCTCGACATCGAGACCCTGCACACGGCACAAGGTGCTTTACGCCACGGCGCGCTGTACGACTTGCTAGACCGCGAGGAGACACAAACCGACTTGCGATCACGCACGGTGCGTGGGCTGACGCGCAAGTTCCATGTCGACTTGGCCCATGCCGAACGTGTCAGCCGAGTTGCCTCTCAGCTTCTGGCCAAGATGCATCAGGGGTCTGCTGGAGAGCTTGAACGCTTCCAACAAAAACTTGATTGGGCGGCACAGCTTCACGAAATTGGCAGCCATATTTCTCACAATGAACCGCATAAACATGGCGCGTACATTTTGGACAACGCCGATGCGCCGGGTTTTGCATTGCCTGAATTGCATCGGCTCAGCTTGCTGGTGCTTGGGCATCGGGGCAAGTTTCGCAAGCTGGATGCAGACTTTGGCGACCGCGTTTTTGCGCAGCAATTGCTGGCCTTGCGCTTGGCCGTCATTTTTTGCCACGCCAGACGGGAACCTGACCTGAAAGACCTGCTGTTGACCGTCGAAGAAAATCAGTTTTCACTGACCTGCCGAAGCGGTTGGGCAGACGCTTTTCCGCAATCAGCCTACCTGCTCAGGGAAGAAGTCTTAGCGTGGGAGAAAACCCTCTGTACCTTGACTTTGAACGACGCTTAGTGCGTGCATTTGCCAAGACCCGCTTGAACCGTGTAAACTGTATAAACCGTTAATACTTTTTATTTACCAAGGAACACCTCATGTCTACGCTCAAAAAGTCCCCCGCAGCCGCGACTGCTCGACCCAGCACCAGCAAAGTCGTGGTCAAAAAACCTGCACCAGCAACGGTCAAGACCGTGCATGCACCCAAAGCAATCCCTAAAACAATCCCGAAAGCAGAACCCAAAGCGGTTGTTGTCAAAGATATCAAAATTGACAAGGTTAAAAAACCAAAACTGATGCGCGACAGCTTCACCATTCCTAAAGCCGAATACATGGTGATGAAAGCTCTGAAAGAGCGCGCTGGAAAACTCTCCCGAGCCGCTAAGAAAAGCGAGATTCTGCGCGCTGGCATCAAGTCACTGGCAGCCATGTCTGACGCAGCTTTTTTGAGCGCATTGACGGCCGTTCCGACCATCAAGACGGGCCGTCCTGCGGCTACCAACTGAAGCCTTGTTAAAGAAATTCAGGCGACTGCACAGTCACCACGACGGTCTGAATATCCCCGTCGCGTTCACGGCTGCGCAGCCACCAGATGGCTCCCTTGCGAAAGGACAGTTCATCACCAGCGACACCGAGCAGCCGCGTCACAACCTGCCCGAGTGTGGGTTGGTGACCGACCACCAAAACCGGCAGCTTGGCAGACGGCCATTGCACCAAACTCAGTAAATCGTCGACCGAAGCCCATGGCGCAAGCTCGGGACATGTCTTGTACTTTCGGCTCAAAGGCACTGCCGTTTGTTCGCAGCGCATGGCAGGACTGACCAAGACTCGGGCACTGCTGGTCAAGGTTCGGTTGACCCACTTGGCCATGCGACTGGCTTGCTTGTGTCCGCGCGCTGACAAACAACGGTGCAGGTCTGCATCGGCAATGCTGGACGGCCCAGGAGCAGCTGGCCCAAAGTCAGGGCCATCTTCGGCGTCAGCATGTCGCCAAAGTATCAAATCCATAATTCAGTTGCTCACAGCTGGTTTATGGATTTTTGCGTGATTGACAGGGTTCGCACTTTTCACGGGGACGCGTTTTGGCTCAGCCGAATAACGTGCCATCAAAGCCACTTGGGTACTCTGCTTGCGGCTGCGCGGCAGCAAAGCTGGGCGCGTGTAAGTGCCATCAGGCTGCAAGTCCCAAGCGTCCTGCGTGTCATTCAGATAAGACAACAAGCACTCGTCGATGATGCGCTGGCGAATCACTGGGTCAGTCACCGGCCAAGCCAGTTCAATGCGACCAAACATGTTGCGGTTCATCCAGTCAGCGCTGGACAAATACAGTGTTTCCTCGGCGCCAGCACGGAAATAAAAGACGCGCGAATGCTCGAGAAATCGACCGATGATGGAGCACACCCGAATGTTCTCGGACAAACCAGGAACCTGCGCGGACAACATGCAGGCACCGCGAACGATCAGATCAATCTTGACGCCCTGCTGGCCGGCCTTGATCAACGCGCGCATCAAACCTTCGTCGGTCAGCGCATTCATTTTCCCGATCAGCCGAGTCTCTTGCCCAGCAGCTGCCGCTGTGCCCAAGGACTCGATCATCTTGACCATTTTTTTGTGCAGCTGCAACGGCGCCAGCACCAACTGTCGCAACTTAGGCAACCGACTTTGGTTGGCCAGATGAAGGAAAACATTTTCAACATCCAACGTCAACATCGGATTGGCAGTGAGGTAACTCACGTCGGTGTAAAGACGCGCTGTTTTTGGGTTGTAGTTGCCTGTCGACAGATGCGCGTAGCGCTTGAGCTGTTTACCTTCACGGCGCGTCACCAGCAGCATTTTGGCGTGGGTCTTCAGCCCGACGACGCCGTACAACACCTGCGCGCCAATCGACTCCAGCATCTCGGCCCAATTGATATTCGCTTCCTCGTCAAAGCGGGCCTTCAGCTCGACCACCACCGTGACCTCTTTGCCGCGCCGGACAGCTTCCCGCAGCAAAACCATGAGCTCTGAATCGCTGCCGGTGCGGTAAATGGTTTGTTTGATCGCCAGCACCTGCGGGTCGTTGACGGCCTCACGCAAAAATTCCAGCACACCATCGAAACTTTCAAACGGCTGATGAATACACACATCACCTTGCTTGATTTTCTCAAACAGCGACACCGCATCCAGCAGTTGCTGAGGGTGCGACGGTTTGTAAGGCGGGAAAAGAAGCTCGGGTGCCTTGATCAGGTCTACCAATTGAGTCAATCGAACCAGATTGACCGGACCATTCACGCGGTAAATCGCCTCCACCGGCAACTGAAACTGTTGCTGCAAAAAGTTGGTCAAATTCGTCGAACAACGAGACGAGATCTCCAGTCGAACGGCTTGACCGTAATGACGCTGCTCCAAACCAGCACGCAAGGCCGTGCGCAGGTTTGACACATCTTCTTCGTCAACAGCAAGATCGGAGTGTCGCGTTACTCGAAACTGCGAGAACTCCAAAATATCGCGGCCTGGAAATAAATCGGTGATGTGAGCGCGCACCACGCTGGCCAAGGACACAAAAAGTGACCGGCCATCGCCGCTTCTGTTGGGCAATTGAATCACGCGCGGTAAGACCCGCGGCACTTTGACGATGGCAACGTCGTTATGACGACCAAAAGCATCTTTACCGCCCAGTCGAACAATGAAGTTGAGCGCCTTGTTGGCGACCAAGGGAAATGGGTGCGACGGGTCCAAGCTCACCGGGATCAACAACGGCCTGATTTCACGCAAAAAATAGGCTTTTACCCAGCGCCGCTGCGCCGTGTCACGCTCGCTTTGGGACAGCAGATGGACACCATGCTTCTCAAGCTCAGGCATCAGAGTCTCGTTGAACAGCTGGTACTGGCGCGCCACGAGGTTGTGTGCGTTGGCAGACAAAGCCCTGAAAACATCGGCGGCCGTAGATTTGCCATCGCCGTGAACGTTCACAGACAACACATGCGGTGCAGATCGCACTTCAAAAAACTCGTCCAGATTGGAAGAAACGATGCACACGAAACGCAAACGCTCAAGGAGTGGCACATCGGGCCGGGTTGCCAAGTCAAGCACCCGCTCATTGAAGGACAAGATACTGTTGTCACGGTCCAAAAACGGGATGATTGAGGTGTCCATTTGGCTCAGCGCGTCTGGGA
>CAXNKH010000017.1:0-12733 GCA_964202765.1 Burkholderiales bacterium
GACGTGTCGGTGGGCGCACGAGGCAAGTTCCCGCTGACCGAACTGGACCAGCAGGCCCTGTACAAGCCGCTGACGAAATGGAACACCCGCATCGACCGGGTTGACCAGATCCCGCATGCGGTGCGCAGCGCCTTCCGCGCCATGACCACCGGCCGGCCGGGCGCAGCCCACATTGCTCTGCCCTATGACGTGCAAAAGCACGCCATCGACCCGGCTGAGGTCTGGGCCCAGCCAGGCCACGGCCACTTCCCCGCCTACCGCTCCGCGCCCGACCCGAATGCGGTGAACGAAGCGGCCGAGCGGCTGGTAGCCGCACGTTCACCGGTGCTGGTCTGCGGCGGCGGCGTGGTCATCGCCGAGGCCAGCGACCAACTGGCCAGGCTGGCCGCCTTGCTGAACGCACCGGTCTGCACCACGGTCAGCGGCCAGGGCAGCCTGGCCGACAGCCACGCGCTGAACGCCGGCGTGGTGGGCACCAATGGCGGCCTGCCGACCACGCGGGCTGTGCTGGAACAGGCCGACTTGGTGCTGTTCATCGGCACCCGCGCTGGATCTACCACCACCGAACACTGGCAAATGCCCTCGCGCCGCACGCCCATCCTGCACCTGGACGTGGACGCCGCCACCATCGCCACCAACTACCGCACCGATGTGGCGATGGTGGGAGACGCACGCCTGGGTCTGCAGGCCCTGAGCGATGCGGTGGCCTTGCGGATCGGCCAGCGGCCCGCCGATGCGGTGGACGGACGGGCCATCGCAGCCCGGGCGCGGGCCGAGAAGCAGGCTTACTTCGCGCCCCTGGCCGCATCCCTGGACCGCCCCATCAAGCCAGAACGTGTGGTCGACTTGCTCAACCGCTTGCTACCGGCGCAGGCCATTGTGGTGGCCGACCCTGGCACGCCATGCCCCTATTTCTCGGCCTACTTCAATGCCCCACAGGCAGGCAGGCACTTCATCACCAACCGGGCTCATGGTGCGCTGGGCTATTCAATGGCCGCCGGCGTCGGCGCGGCCTTCGGACGGCCGGACGCGGTGGTCGTTTCGGTGATGGGCGACGGCAGCTTTGGCTTCACCTGCGGCGAACTGGAAACCATTGTTCGGCGCGGCATTCCGTTGAAGATGATTGTGTTTTCGAACGCGGTCTATGGCTGGATCAAGGCCAGCCAAAAGACCGGCTACGGTGAACGCTATTTCTCGGTCGACTTCAAGCGCACCGACCACGCCCGTGTGGCCGAAGCCTTCGGCGTGAAGGCCTGGCGGGTCGAGGACCCAGCCGAACTGGAAGCCGCGCTGAAGGCCGCTCTGATGCACGACGGCCCAGCGCTGGTGGATGTGATCTCGCAGGAACTGCAGGACAGCGCCGTGCCGGTCAGCCACTGGATGGGCTAAACCACCTGCCACGATCACCGTCGATAACAATTACTTCAACTGTTAGGAATCCACCATGAACCCCTCTGCACACCGGCGCCAATTGCTGGGCGCCGCTATGGCCTTTGGCTTGAGCGGGCCGACCCAAGCCCAGAGCGACACCACAACCCGCCTGGTCATCACCTTCCCGCCTGGCGGCAGCACAGACATCGCCGCACGCACCTTGCAGCCGCGCTTGGCCGAACTGCTGGGCCACCCGGTGGTGATCGACAACCGGCCCGGCGCGGCCAGCCAGATCGCCACCCAGTACGTGGCCCGTTCGGCCCCGGATGGCAACACCTTGCTGGTCTGCTTCGACACCCACGCCATCAACCCGATTGCCAAGCCCAAGTTGCCTTACGACACCTTCAAGGACTTCGCGGGTGTCACGCTGGCCCTGCGCTTTCCGCTGGTGATTGGGGCGTCTGCTTCAGTACCCGCCAAGGACTTGCGTGGCTTCATCGAAGCCGCACGGCAGCAGCCGGCCAAGTTCAGCTACGCCTCCACCGGCCTCGGTTCGATGAACCACCTGGTGATGGAGGACCTCAAACGCAAAGCGGAAATCTTTGTATTGCACATACCCTATGGCGGCGGCGGCCCAGCGATCCAGGCGGTGTTGGGAGATGTCTCGCAGCTCACGCTGTTGAGCTATGCCGCGTTAAAAGGTCAGATCGCTGGCGGCAAAATCAAGCCCCTGGCCGTCACCGGTGCCAAGCGCCTGCCCGAACTGCCCGATGTACCGACGGTGGCCGAATCCGGCTTCCCTGGCTTCGAAGCCTACTCCTGGATCGGCATCTTCGCCCCGGTCGCCACGCCGCCCGCCGTGCTGAACAAGCTCACCAAGGACTTCCAGGCCACACTGGGAACGCCTGAGATCCACCGCAAGCTGACCCAGTTGGGCTTCGAGGTCATAGCCAGCGACGGCCCTGGCGTAGAGCGGCACACGCGCCAAGAATACGAGCGCTGGGGAAACTTCGTCCGCAACACCAAGCTGAAGTTGGAAGAGTGAAACCGTGACGAACTTGTCGGCCGTGCTCGGCCTGGACCACGTGGTGATCGCAGTGCACGACTTGGACCGCAGCAGCGACGACTACCGCGCTTTGGGCTTCACGGTCCAGCCTGGCGGTCAGCACCCGGGCCGCACGTCGCACAACGCGCTGATCGTGTTCGAGGACGGTGCCTACTTCGAGCTCATCGCTTGGCAAGCCTCGGCGCCCGAGGAGCGCTGGTGGCGAGTGCTGCAAGGCCATGGCGAGGGGCTGGTCGATTTCGCCCTGTTGCCCCTGGAAACGACGGCAGCCATAGCAGCGGCGCGAGCCCGGGGCCTAATCGACCTCATCGGCCCCGTGGACGGCGGCCGAGTGCGACCCGATGGCCAAGTACTGCAATGGCAAAGCGCGCGCCAGACACGCCACGATCTGCCCTTTCTTTGCGGTGACGTCACGCCGAGACACTTGCGCGTACCCGAAGGCGAGATGAGAGTGCATCCAAACGGCGTGCGCGGCATTGCGGCGCTGCAAATCGCGGTACTCGATCTGGCGATTTCGGTTGAGCGCTACCGCGCGTTGCTCGGCCCAGTCACGCCTGTCACTGCCCGTCACACCGAGCCCGATGACAACGCAGTGCAAGCGGGCTTGGTGCTGGGAACAACGGCCTACACGCTTGCTTCCCCTCGGGCCGAAAGTTCACCCAACAGCTCTTTGCGTCTGCACCTAAGCACACGCGGCGAAGGCCCCTGCCAAATCGGCTTACTCGGCCCGGCCGCAGCCCCACGCCGTACGCTCGACCGCGCACTGACCCACGGTGCGGCCATCGAGATTGGCTGATGGGAAATTGGGGTCAGGCCCCAATGCAGGACAGTCGCTGCTCCTATTGGAAATAATGCGCAACGAGATTGGGCTCTGACCCCAACAAATTAGGAGGTCAGCATGAAGCCTTGGTAATTGTTGGCTGCAATGTCGTCACAAATCTTTCGATATTTGTCCAAGCCGGCAACGTAAGGCATAAAAACACGCGGCTTTCCTGGGATGTTTGAGCCCATGTACCAGGAGTTTGCCAGTGGATAAAGCGTTGTGTCGGCGACTTCGTTGACGTGCTCGACCCACTTGTTTTCACGCTCCAGATCGGGCTCAATACACTTGATGCCGCACGATCGCAAGTGGCTCAGGCAGTCGGTGATCCAATCAACATGCTGCTCGATAGCCGGAATCATATTGGTTTTCACGGATGGACTGCCCGGTCCGGTAATGAGGAACATATTGGGAAAACCAGCCGTCATCAGCCCCAGGTAGGTGCGCGGCCCAGACGACCATTTCTCCCTCAGCGAGCCTCCAGTTTTAACGCTGATGTCGATATCGAGCAAAGCACCGGTCATCGCATCGAAGCCGGTCGCAAAAACAATCGCATCAAGTTCGTATTCCGACCCTTGAGTGCGCAAACCTTGGGGCGTGATGGCTTCAATTGGCGCGTGCTTCACATTGACCAACGTCACATTGTCTCGGTTGTAGGTCTGAAAATAACCCGTATCCAGGCACAGTCGCTTGGTGCCGATGTAATGGTCATTGGGCAACAGCAACTCGGCCACCTTGGGGTCATCCACCGTTTTGAGAATCTTCTGGCGAACGAATTCGCTGGCCGTTTCATTGGCCTGCCGGTTCACCAGCAAATCGTTGTAGGCGTACAAAAAGCTGATGTTGCCGCCAGTTTCCCATTTGCTTTCATAGACGCGCTGATGTTCTGCCGGCGGGTCTTCCAGGGCCGATTTGAGCGGTGGCGGGTGACCCGCTATCCCGAACGGCGTGCGCCTCGCCTCTGCTCTGCGCTCGGGGTATTGCGCCTTGTGACGCTGATCAGCTTCCGGTGTCAGCGGACGGTTCTCGGCGGGCACGCTGAAGTTGGCGGTTCGCTGGAAAACATACAGGTGTTTGGCCTGCTCGGCGATGCGGGGAATCATCTGAATCCCCGATGAACCAGTCCCGATCACGCCAACCCGTTGACCCGAAAAATCCACATTTTTATCGGGCCACAAACCGCTGTGGTACCAGTTGCCCTGAAAACTTTCCAATCCTTCAAATTTCGGAACCCGCGGCAACGAGAGATTGCCCGAGGCCATGATGCAAAACCGGGCGCAGACACTTCTCCCCTGATCGGTTTGCAGCGTCCACTGCATGCTCTTCGGGTCAAACACGGCGGAAATGACACGGGTATTGAGCTCAATGTCCGGCCGCAACTCAAAACGGTCGGCGACGTGATTGGCGTAACGCAGGATATCGGGCTGGGTGGCAAACCGATCGGCCCAGGTCCATTCTTGCTGTAGTTCGTCATCAAACGAGTAGGAATATTCCAGGCTCTCGACATCACAGCGCGCACCCGGATAGCGGTTCCAGAACCAGGTTCCCCCAACACCCGTGCCAGCTTCGAACACCCGCACTTTCATGCCCAGTTTGCGCAAGCGGTGCAGCGTGTAGAGACCGGCAAAACCAGCGCCCACCACCACCACATCGAATTCCGGGGTGCAGCCATCAGCTTGCGGTTTGATATTTTGCATCTCTAACTGTTCCTGTTGAATCTACTTATGAGCCACGCCATTATGCGGACTTGTCTAATCGCTGCTGCGCTGAGCGGTCGTGAGTAAGATGCAAGGTCTTCCAACTCTGATTCAGGAAACAGCATGAGCAGTTCAGCTTGGTATTCTCAGATGGCGAAAAGAACGGCCCATTTTTGTGGCCGGCCCCGGGTGTTTGTCATCGCTGTCGGCGTCATTGCAGCCTGGATCATCACCGGACCCTTGTTTGGATTCAGCGACATCTGGCAACTGGTCATCAACACCGAAACCCCGGAGCCCTGAATTGAAAAAGTTCAGTACTCCCTGGCCTGCCCGCTGACCGCTGGCCAGGCAAGCCGTCAGCAGGTAGCCGCCGGTGGGCGCTTCCCAGTCCAGCATCTCACCGCAACAAAAAACACCCGGTAGCTGATTGAGCATCAGATCGGCAGTGAGGGCTTGCTGCGTTACACCGCCGGCACTGCTGATGGCCTCGTCGATCGGCCGCACGGCAATGAGTCGAAGCGGCAAGGCCTTGATCGCGGCTGCCAGGACCGGCGCTTGCTGAAACTGCTGCTTGTCCAGCAGCTCATGCAACAAAGCTGCTTTGATACCCTCAATTGCTAGCCGGCCTTTGAGGTGGCTTGAAAGCGAACGGGAGCCACGCGGGTGCGACACTTCGGACAGGACACGCGCTAGCGAGTGGTTGGGCAGCAAGTCCAGTTGGACAGTGGCGTGACCCTTCTGTTCGATTTCGTCACGCAACAAGCGGGACGCGGCATAAATCAAACTTCCCTCGACCCCGGTGGCGGTAGCGACAAACTCACCTTGTCGGCTGAAGCTTTGGCCTTGCGAGTTGCTAAACGACAGCGCAACCGACTTGAACGCATGGCCGGCAAAGCGGGTTTTAAAGTGTTCGCTCCAAGCCGGCGCTACATCAAAACCACAGTTGGCACTGCGCAGGGGAGCAATCGCGACCGACCTCTCTTGCAACAAGCGGACCCAAGCCCCGTCCGACCCCAGGCGCGACCA
The DNA here is from genome assembly GCA_964202765.1 of Burkholderiales bacterium. GTDB lineage: Bacteria > Pseudomonadota > Gammaproteobacteria > Burkholderiales > Burkholderiaceae_C > CAXNKH01. The sequence continues at coordinate 5,981 of CAXNKH010000017.1, forward strand.
GCTGGCACCGCCCAGTGCCAAAACGACCGCATCGGCCTGGACTGACCGAGCCCCCTGCGCAGTTTCAAACTGCAGCGTCTGGGGGTCAGACCAACCCAGCCAGCGATGCCGCATGTGAAACTGCACGGCGACACTACTTGGTGGATGTCGCAAACGCTGTAACCAGGCGCGCAGCAAAGGGGCTGCTTTCATGTCCTGCGGGAAGACACGGCCGGAACTGCCGACAAAGGTGGTCACGCCCAAGGAAAGGGCCCAGTCGCGGACCCGACTCGCGTCAAAATCAGCCAACCAATCCCGCACCCAGAGCGCCTCGTATCCATAGCGCGTGAGAAAAATCTCTTTGGGCTCGGAATGGGTCAGGTTCAATCCCCCAATACCTGCCAGCAAGAATTTTCGGCCGACCGAAGGCATGGCGTCATACAGATCGACGGTCACACCCTCAGCTGACAACACTTCAGCTGCCATCAAGCCCGCAGGCCCTGCGCCAATCACAACAACTTTAGATTTATTTTTCACTGAGTTCAATCATGGCACCACTGGCAGTCAAAAATGCAGCCCGAACCACTTGGCCGGGTTGCGCCGCCTGTACCGCAGCACGGTAATTTTTGAGCTGCAGCTGCAACTCGGCGTGTTGTTGGGGTTGGGCGGCTGATTTGTAATCCAGAACCCACCATTGCCCTGTGAGTTTGTGTTGCACCAGCCTATCGAGACGCAAGACTTTGGACTCCTGCAGCAAGGTCACTTCATTGCCCTGCCAAGCCAGTTGATTTTTATCCCACGCCCATGCGCCCTGCCCCGCCACAATGCGTTGCGCCATGCCTGTGGCTTCAAGCGCCTGATCTGGCGTCAGCGCCCACTGTTGGGCCAGCGCCTTGATCTGCGACGGCGCACCGACCAGGGCACCGCCTCTGTGCCACTGCAGCAAGCTGTGCATGGCTTGACCGATGCGGGAAGCCAGAGAACTCGGGGCCTCAGCGAGTTCTGAGTTCAAGCCCAGGGTGGGTTGCGGGGTCTGCAATCCAGCTTGCAAAACCGGCTGCAATATCGGTAGTTGCAACAGCAGCGGCAAAGTGAAGACTGAACTGGCTGGACCGGAGTTGTTACTCAAACTTTCTGCGCCGGTCAAATAAGGGGACGCTATTTCGATCGGCTTTGCGTGGGGTGACATTCTTTGCCACCAGCTGCCAGGATGGGCATGGTGGGCTTGGGTAGAAGACAAAACCAACTGTTGTTTGGCCCGTGTCATCGCTACATACAAGGCATTGAGCTCCTCCCGCGCCCTGGCTTGTCTCTCTTGGGCCAAGACGGCCACAGCACAGCTCGGAGGTCTTGCTTCACTGGCCAAAAAAATAAATTTTTGCGGGAATTTTGCTTCACCTGGCCAGTCCACCAGCACACCCATGGTCTCAGCCGAGGATTCCTTGGCATCGGTGTCGAGTAACAGCACCAGCTTGGACTCCAGTCCCTTGGCGCCGTGAATGGTGAGCAGTCGAACCGCTTGTGCATCGGCCCGGGTCGGCGCCTTCATGCCACCTGCTTTCACGGCCCGGACAAAAGCATAGGGCGTCGCATAACGCCCGCCATCGAGACTCAGTGCAGCCAGCAAGAAAGCCTGCAAATGGGCCAGCGTGGTTTGCCGTTGGCCAGCCGGCGCAGCCGCGACAAAACATGTCAACACCTCTGCGTCGCGGTAAATGGCATCGAGCGCATCGTGCGGCGGCAAGGCGGCAAGCCAACCCTGCCAGCGCAACAAGCGCGGCGCAATGGACTTCAGGTTCTCAGGCAAGGCTTCGCTGCAGCCCAAGATCTCGAACCAGGACTGCCCCACGGCTGGCGCAGTCGCCTGATCCTTGCTTGACGCACGCTGGGCTCGCGCCAGCAAAGCAACCTGGACCAGATCGGCGTCAGTCAATCCAAACAGGGGCGACTTCAGGGCACGCGCCAATGACAAGTCATGTCCGGGCGAAACCAGAGCATCGAGCAGGGCGATCATGTCCTGCACAACGGGCAACTCAGCCAGGTTATTTTTTTCAGGCTGAACACTGGCGATGTGTTGCTGGGCCAGGGCCTGCTGCATCAAAGACAGTCGTTCCCGCTTACGCGACAGCACCAGAATGTCCCGGGCTTGCAAATCGCCTTCGGCCAATTCTCGCGCCAACCAAAGCGCCACTTGACGGCATTCTTGGGTCTTCAGGCTGTCCTCCGGCAGGCTGCGGGCCTGGGTCAAGCTGTCGCGCCAAACCTGGGGCAGGTTAACAAGGGCGGACTGGTCCGAGCGGATCTGATCTTTCGACGCCAGTGTCGACTCGCGTGCTATTTGCGGCAAACACAGGACGGCACCCGCCAGAGTGGACTCGGTTGTATGCATACGAAAATCTGCAAAATCGCCTTCGCTCTGGGCCGTCTGCATGACCTGATTGACCAGGCCCTGAATCGCTGTGGCATTGCGCCAAGTGTGGTCGCAGCTCAAAACGTCCCCCGCCAGTGCGTCAACTACAAACTGGCGTGCTGCGGCAAACACCTGGGGTTCAGCCCGCCTGAAGCGGTAGATACTCTGTTTCGGATCTCCGACAATGAATACGCTGGGGGCGGCGCCCCCACCTCCCGCACCCGCATAACTTTGCAACCAAGCATTCAGGGCCTGCCACTGCAAAGGGTTGGTGTCTTGAAACTCATCGATCAGCAACTGGCTGATTCGGGCATCGAGTCGCTGTTGCACCCAGCCACTGAGCTCCGGGTCGCTCAACAGAACCAGGGCTGCACTCTCCACGTCATTCATGTCCACCCAGCCGCGCTCCACTTTGAGCTGGGCAAACTCTTTGAGCAAGAGCCGGGTCAAGCGTGCCATGCGTTGCTGATGGAGATACGCCTGGTGCTGAACTTGTGCATCCAGGTGGCGCTGCAGCAAGGCTTGGGCCAATCGCACCTGCGCTATCCCGGACAGAGCATCATTGAATTTTCGAGGTTCGCCTTTTTGGGTCAGCAAAGCTTGCAGCATGCCGACTTCGTCAGCGTCGGCCACGGCCTGCTCTAACTCCCGGCCCCTAACACTGAAGCTGGCCTGGCTGGCCCGCCCCAACACCAGGGCGGCCGCCAACAAAAGCTGGCGTGCATGGGCCGCTTGGGTCAACCATTCGCGCGGATGGGAACAGCCTTGGTATTGGGGAAATTGTTGGCCCAAGGTGAGCACCGAGGCATCGACCACACCGTGTTGGTCAGCCAAAGTGAACTCGATGCGCTTGGACAGGACTTTTTCCAAGGCCTTGCGGGTCTGGTGCCGACCGTGTTCGGCCACCGCATCCAGGTAGTCTTGGCGCGCAGCAACATCGTCGGCCACCCGCTTGGCGAAACGTCGCCAAACCTGGGCCACGGCCTGGCTATCGTCTTCGAGAAGCTGGTACTTGCTGGGCAGCCCCATTCGCTCCAGAACCGCCAGCGGCGCAGTGCGCAACAGCGCAGCAAACCAGCTGTGAAAAGTACGGACCTGAACACCGCGACCCTGGGTCAGCAGGGACGAATGAAGATTTTTCAAGGCCTCACATTGTTGCAACAGCGCCACTCGGTCCAGGTCTTTGGCTAGGCCCCGCGACAACAACTCATGCGCCAAGCGCTCGGGTTTGGCCTGAGAAAAATCCTTGAGCCAATCCAGCAAGCGCGCTCGCATTTCACCCGCTGCTTTTTTAGTGAATGTGATGGCCAGGATTTCATGGGGGGCACAGCCTTGCAACAAGGCGCGCACCATACGTGAAACCAAGATCCAGGTTTTGCCCGAACCCGCGCAAGCCTCCACCACAATGCTGCGACCGGGGTCGCACGCGATGGCGTAGAAGTCATCCCGACTGATGGTCTGGCCATTGAGCTCAAATGCCGGCTGGTTCATCGACTTTCCCAAAAATCCTTGCGGCACAATCCGCGCGCCGCACAAAAATCACACGCATCACCCTGACCCAAAGCCGGCAGGGCCGCACCCTGGCTGACCCGCGTCAGGTCGTACACGATCCCTTCGATCAGCGCATCGCGCTGCAGCACCACTTCTTTTTTCTCGAACAACAGGGTTCCATCTTTTTCGCCCACATTCACGTAAGCCGCGCGCAGCGTATCGTCGGGTAACAGCGCCGCGTAAAACGCCAGCTGCGTGTCTTCCCAAGCCAATTTATTGCGGTCCCGGGTTTTCCCCAGCGTCTCGGTTTTGTAATCGAGCACCAGACAGGAGCCATCAGGCGTGCGATCGACCCGGTCCAGGGTTCCGACCAGAGTCCAGTGCGCCACCTGCAGCTGCAAGGGGATTTCTGCTCTCTCGAAACGAGAGCCCGTGGCCTCATGCTGGGCCAGCCACTCTAGGTAGCCGTCGCGCACCCGGGGCCAGGCGGCAGCGAACGGCAGAAACTCTGAGGCGTCCAGATTCATGCTGTCCGTCACTGCCTGGGCTTGCTGATCAATCAATTTCCCGCGCTCAGCCAACTCGGCTTCAGGCTGGGCTAACAGCGCCTCGTGAAACTGCTTGAGCACCGCATGCAGCCATAGACCGAAGTCGCGCTTGTCCAGATCCGAATCAAGCTCCTCGGCATCCTTCAGCCCGAGTTGGCGCAAGGCAAAGAAGCGATAGGGGCAATGCCTCAGATCGTCATAGGCCGTGGCCGAAATCCGGGTCAAACTCAGCAATGCACCTTGCGGCAGCGGCGGCAAACTCACTTGTGCCGCAACTGAGACCGGGGTTCGGGGATCGGTGCCCATTGGAAAATCTTGCCTTGTTTGCAATGCCTGAACCCAGGGGCTTGGCAACAGCGCCTCGCCTGAGCCATCACTTTGACGCCACAACACGTCACCGTGCGGAAACGCCAGGACCTGACGCCAGGCGGCAAGGCCTGCAGCCTCCAAGCTAGCGCGCGATGGCATGCCCAGGGCAACGCGTTGCGAGGCGGTCCAGTGACCGCTGGTTTCAGGGCTGGGGTTGAGGCTGATCTCATCACAACCCGGGATCACGATGGCGGCAAACGGGCGACCCAGCAGTTGATGCATGGGCAGCATCACCACCTGCTCCTGAGGGGGAAAGCCAGGGATAAAATTTGAAGCTTCCAACACTTGGTTGACCCAAGCGCTGAATTCCGAGTGATCGAGGCGGCGTTGTGAACTCAGGTTGTCCAACAGGGTTGGGCTCTGCAAACTGGCGCCATCTTCCTTCAGGTGTAAAACCTTGAGCACCTCGTCGCCTGCCAAATCCCCTGACAACAAGGTCCACTGGCCACAAGCCTTGAGCAGGGTACGCAGCAACCCCAGCCACTGCAGCAAGGTGCGTGCCCCCTTGAGCGTTTGTCGCAAACCCTCGATCTGTAGCAATAATTCATCCAGTTCTGCGCCTTTGAAGGGCCCGGCCGCCACAACCGAGAGCCAGTCTCGAATCTGATGCCGACGCAGATCCCGCTCCAAATTGTTGACCTGGTTCGCTGGGAAAGCTGGGGCATTTTTGAGCCAGTCCAACACCGTGTCACTGCTGGCATTCCAGCTGCCAGCACGCAAGCTGCTCATGACCAGCGAAGCGGCCCGACTGGTGGAGAGCTTCCAGCCAGTCTCGTCACGCAAAGCCACTCCACTGGCAACAAGCAGCGCGCGTACGCGCCGCACCAGGGAACGGTCAATGGCAACCAAGGCCACTGGGGTTCTCCCGGCGTTAACATGGCGTAGCACACAGGCAGCAGCAAGCTGGGCTTCATCCTCAGCGTCGCACGTCGGGTGCAATTCGAACTGCCCACTGGCGCCCGAAAAGTGTTCCTTAGCTTCGCTCTCGGGCTGCGAATCGAGCTGCAGAACCAAGCAGCGTTGCCCCAGCCGGCTGGCCAGCGCAAGCTGCAAGGGTTCTGCCTGCAATCCCTGGAAAATCACCAGAGCCTTGGTGTCTTGCGTCAGGCCATCATCGTGCAATAAATCCGTCGGATAAGCAGAGACTGCGGCCCATTCAACAGCAATCTGAGCCAAGGCGGCTTCCAGCTCCAGGGCACTGAGCTGCAAGCCCAGTAGAACCGCAGCCCTGGCCTGGGTTGCCCAATCTGCTCGCAGCCTTGGGGGGAAGGCCGCCGCCAAGGGGGCGAGTTGCTGTACCACGGCCAGCAGGTCGCTGGTCAAGGCCTGGGCCCGGGAACCCAGCCCCGATCGCTCCAGCAACGCTCGCGCCGTGAGCAGGTCCAGGCCCGTGTCCTGGCTGATGTCGGTGGCCTCTGGACTCCAGCTGCCCAGGCTACGGCTCCAGCTCTGCGTGGTTTCAAACCGGGGGGAAAAGCCGCTGGGGGAAAGCTCAGCCCAGAGCCGCGACGCCAAAGGAATCAACTGCGCGTAAGGTAGCAAGACCACAGTGTGCGCCGGGTGTGCTTGGCAACTTTGTCGGTGCTGCTCGATCCGAATCAACCAGCCCGACTCCGGATCCAACCAGCTTTGGAGCACAGCATTTCTCGCGCTCATGGCTAGCCCCTCCCCGTGAAGTCGGGGCTCAGATTAGGGTGCTTGATTTCTGTCACAATTGATCGACTTTATCCGCTTTAAGCGACTTCGCGGGACAAACCAAAGCACAATGCAGTTCTGTCCTCAACTATTTTGAAACCTTGCGGGACAGACCCCGGCTCCGCGCAGCCCTGTCCTCAAAAAACCAGGAACGACCATGGCCAGCGAACTGATCAAACACGTCACCGACACCACTTTCGAGACCGATGTACTGCAAGCCAAACAGCTGGTATTGGTGGATTACTGGGCCGAGTGGTGCGG
>CAXNKH010000018.1:0-12413 GCA_964202765.1 Burkholderiales bacterium
GCCCTGCGCGAGGTGGCTTTGGACATTGCCGAGGGCGCCGACATGGTGATGGTCAAGCCTGGAATGCCCTACCTGGACGTGGTGCGGCGGGTGAAAGACGAGTTTCGTGTGCCCACCTTTGCCTACCAGGTCAGCGGCGAATACGCCATGCTCAAGGCCGCAGCACAAAACGGCTGGCTCGACCATGACGCCGTGATGCTGGAGAGCCTGTTGGCCTTCAAACGCGCGGGCGCCGATGGGGTGCTTACTTACTTTGCTTTAGAGGCCGCCAAAAAAATTCGGCAGCTGTCGTAGTGCCTCGTTCAACTCAAGTGTGTCTCGAAAAATAACAGGCTGCGCTGGCGCGCCAGTTGGGCCGCAGCCTCGTTGTAAGACGCACGCTGGTCGCAATTGAAACCGTGGTTGGCGCCATACACCTGCACCTGGACCGCCGGCTGGGCCGATTTAAAACTCGTCACCGTTTCACTGGGAATCCAGTGGTCTTGGTCGCCAAAATGGGCCAGTACCGGGCAAACTGGATGGCGCGCCGCCTCCGTCTCGGTCGTCATTCCGCCGCCGTAATAAGGCACTGCGGCGCTGAGCCCCTTGAGCAGGCAAGCCGAGCGCCAGGTCAGCAAGCCACCCCAGCAGTACCCCACAATACCGACCTTGCCGGCCTTTGCCGCTTCATCAATAGCCGCCTGAATGTCTTGCATCACACCGGGGGAACTGAGGTTTTCAATTGCCGTCTTAAGTGCAATACCCACCGTCATGTCCTCTGGCTCGTAGGCCAGCTCAACGCCAGCTTGCGCGCGATGAAAGGTGGCGGGCGCCAGCGCCAGATAGCCCGCTGCTGCGTAGCCATCGGCAACCGCCCGGACATGAGAATTGACACCAAAAATCTCCTGCAACACCACGATCGCCCCTTTGGGCAAGGCTTGCGGACTGGCGCGGTAACAGGGGAAGACAAAACCATCGGCGGCTGTCAGTTCAATCCAATTGCTCATATTCGGGTCCTCTTGTTAAAGGGTCAAACGCTTTGCAGCTTGCGCTCAAGAAAATCGAGCCGGTCCTGGCCCCAAAAAATTTCGCCCTCAACGCAATAACTGGGGGCGCCAAAGACACCGGCTGCGATGGCGGCCTGGGTATTGGCCTCGTAGCGCTCGCGTGCGGCTTGGCTGTCGAGTTGCTCCAAGCGTTCGGGGCCGAGACCGCATTCGCTGAGCAATTCGGCCAGCACCTTGGGGTCGGCCACGTTGCAGTCACGGACCCAGACTGCCGTCAGCACCGCTTGGGTCAGTCGCATCGCGGCAGCCACCCCATCGCGCATCTCAACGGCAATGATCAGGCAGGCCGCATCGTCACTGTTCACCGGGAAGTACTTGGGTTTGAGCTTGAGCGGCGTCTTGAGAAACTCACTAAAACGCTGGAGTTCGAGCAATCGATAAGCTTGGCGTTGCGCCGGTCGTTGCCCCACCGGCAGGCCGCCAGAGGCGGGAAACACCTTGCCCCCCATATCGACGGGCAACACCCGTATCTGGGCCCCACTGGCTTTGGCCAGGGCAGTAAATCGCGCATGGCCCAGATAAGTCCAGGGACTGTGCGCCGAGAAATAGTAGTCAACGGTCTGATTCAAAACAACTCCAGATAAAAGTGAATCCCCTTTGCAAAGCCCAGCCATTGGTTTGCCACAAGAGTTTGGATTTTGCCGTATAAGCCCACGCCTTGCTCGATGCTCGCCAGACCGGCGTAGGGTCTGGCCCTGTATCCTCTGCTTTTCTCCATAAAAAAATTCACCTTCGTCTGCCCGCAACAGGGCGCCAGGCCCGCCCCAAAAAGTTCAAAGGAAAACCCATGCGTCCCACCATCCTGATCACCGGCGCTTCCCGTGGCATCGGTGCGGCCACCGCCCTGCTGGCGGCGCAAAGCGGCTACGCCGTGGCGGTGAATTACAGCAGCAACGCCATGGCAGCCGATGCCGTGGTTAGTCAAATTCGGGCCGACGGTGGCACCGCCATTGCGGTGCAAGCCAATGTGGCCGATGAATCCCAGGTGCTGGCCATGTTCGCTCAAGTTGACGTCCAACTCGGCCGCCTGAGTTGTCTGGTCAATAACGCTGGCGTGGTTGACCACGGCAACCGGGTCGAGGAAATGAGCTTTGAGCGCCTGCGCCGCATGTTTGATATCAATGTTCTGGGCAGCTTCTTGTGTGCCCGCGAAGCAATCAAGCGCATGAGCACGCGCCACGGTGGCGCTGGCGGCAGCATTGTCAATCTCTCCAGCGTGGCGTCGCGGATGGGCGGTGCGGGTCAGTACGTCGATTACGCCGCCGCCAAGGGGGCGGTGGACAGCCTGACCATCGGTCTGGCCAAGGAAGTGGCGGCTGAAGGTATTCGGGTCAACGCGGTTCGCCCCGGCATTATTGACACGGAAATCCACGCCTCCGGTGGCGCACCTGAACGAGCCCAACAAATGGCGCCTCTGGTCCCCATGCAGCGCCCTGGCACCGCCTCCGAGATCGCCAAATCGATTCTCTGGCTGCTGTCGGAAGAATCCAGTTACACCACAGGCTCGATTCTTGATGTGACAGGCGGGCGCTAAGCCTGACAGGTCTGACCCCCAAGCCCTTAAAATATGGGCTTTTGCGGGGCGCTGGCCCCGCTGATATTTTTATTTCCGAATTCCGAAAGTAGCCATGGCTCGCAACACCACCGTCACAGCCGACCACAACGCACCCCCCATCACTGCCGTATTGGCCCAATTCGTGGTCAACCACCCCTCCAAAGGCTGGAGTGACAGTATTGACAAAGAAGCGCATCGCACTTTTGCCAACTGGGTGGGCTGTGCCATTGGCCCGGCCCAGCACGAAACTCTGACCGCAGCGCTGGCAGCCGTGAGCGAGCTCTCACCCGCACCCCAGGCCGCGATCCTGGGTCGCAAAGAACGGGTCGACATCGCCAATGCCGCCCTGCTCAATGGCATCAGTTCGCACACTTTTGATTTTGATGACACCCACCTCAAGACCATCATTCACCCGGCCGGTCCAGTGGCCTCGGCCGTGCTGGCACTGGGCGAACACCTCAACATCTCTGGTCGCGAGCTGATCGACGCCATGGTATTGGGCATTGAAGTGTCCTGCCGCGTTGGCAATGCGGTGTATCCCGACCACTATGATCGCGGCTGGCACATCACGGGCTCCACCGGCATGCTGGGCAGCGCCGCGGCTTGTTCGCGCCTGCTCAAGCTCGACGCTGCGGCGACTCAGATGGCGCTCGGCGTGGCGGCTTCGCAGCCGATTGGCTTACGCGAGCAGTTTGGCACCATGACCAAGCCCTTTCACCCGGGCGGCGCAGCCAAGGCCGGCCTGATGTCAGCCTTGCTGGCCAAGCATGGCTTCACCGCATCCAAGCGGGCGCTGGAAGCGCCTCGCGGACTGATGCAGGTATTTTCCGACAAAACCGACTGGTCCGAGATCACTGAGAACCTGGGTCAGAGCTGGGAAATTGCCCTCAACACCTACAAACCCTTTGCCTGCGGCATCGTGATTCACCCCAGCATCGATGGCTGCGTGCAGTTGCGCAATCGTCACCAACTCAAAGCGGACGACATCGAGTCGGTCACCCTCAAGGCCCACTCGCTGGTGCTCGAACTCACCGGCAAGAAAACCCCGAAAGATGGATTGGAAAGTAAATTTAGTGTCTACCACTCCTGCGCCGTGGGCCTGCTCTATGGCCAGGCCGGCGAGCATGAATACACTGACGAGGTGGTGCTACGTCCCGAAGTGTTGGCCCTGCGCGCCAAAGTCAACGCCATTGTTGACGATTCAATTGACGAAGCATCGGTTGATATACGGATCAGGACCAAGAACGGGCAAGAGCACCACATCTTTATCGAGCACGCGATCGGCAGCACCCAAAATCCGATGAGCGAATCCCAGCTCAAGGCCAAATTTGTCGATCAAAGCGCACCGATTCTAGGTGCTGCCAAGGCCGATGCGGCTTGGCTGATTGCCTACGACATCGCCCGCCACAACGATCTCCGAACCCTGCTCACTGCAGCCACCTAAACCAGCACAACCGCGAATCCATCCTATGAGCACCCCCCACATCGGTCATTTCATCGCGGGTCAGGCCGCCCCTGGCAACTCGGGCCGCGAGCAAGCAGTTTTCAACCCGGCCAATGGCGCTGTCAGTGCCCAAGTCGCTCTGGCCAAAAGCGCGGAAGTTGCCGCCGCCGTTGCCGCCGCCCAGGCCGCTTTCCCGGCCTGGTCCGACACGCCGCCGATCCGCCGCGCTCGCGTGATGTTCAAGTTTCTGGAACTGCTCAACGCCCACAAGGACGAGTTGGCTCGGCTGATCACCGCCGAGCACGGCAAGGTCTTCACCGACGCCCAGGGCGAAGTCTCGCGCGGCATCGACATCGTCGAATTTGCCTGCGGTATTCCTCAACTGCTGAAGGGCGACTTCACTGATCAGGTTTCCACCGACATGGACAACTGGACCCTGCGCCAGCCGCTGGGCGTGGTGGCCGGCATCACGCCGTTTAACTTCCCCGTCATGGTGCCGATGTGGATGTTCCCGGTCGCCATTGCGGCGGGTAACACCTTCGTCCTCAAACCCAGTCCAATTGATCCGTCGCCCTCGCTCCTGATCGCCGATTTGCTCAAACAAGCAGGCCTGCCTGACGGTGTTTTCAACGTGGTGCAAGGCGACAAGGAAGCTGTCGATGCGCTGCTGATTCATCCTGATGTGAAAGCCGTGAGCTTTGTCGGCTCGACACCGATTGCCAACTATATTTATGAGACTGGCGCCCACCATGGCAAGCGTGTCCAGGCCTTGGGTGGCGCCAAAAACCACATGGTTGTGATGCCCGACGCCGACATCGAACAGGCAGTTGATGCCCTGATCGGTGCAGCTTACGGCTCGGCTGGTGAGCGCTGCATGGCCATCAGCGTGGCGGTTCTGGTGGGCAATGCGGCGGACCAGATCATGCCCAAGCTGATAGAACGCACGAAAGCGCTGAAGGTGCTCAACGGCACGAATCTGGCTGCCGAGATGGGCCCCATCGTCACGCGCATCGCGCACCAGCGCATCACTGGTTACATCGACATTGGCGTTAATGAAGGCGCGCAGATGCTGGTGGACGGTCGCGGCTTCAAGGGCGCATCGGCTGGTCCCGGCTGCGAACAAGGTTTCTGGATGGGCGGCACGCTGTTTGACCACGTCACACCCGAAATGCGCATCTACAAAGAAGAAATTTTTGGTCCGGTACTGGCTTGTGTGCGCGTACCCGACTTTGCCACCGCCGTTCAACTGGTGAATGACCACGAATTTGGCAATGGCGTTTCCTGTTTCACCCGCGACGGCCATGTGGCGCGTGAATTCAGCCGCCGCATCCAGGTCGGCATGGTCGGCATCAACGTACCGATTCCGGTGCCCATGGCTTGGCACGGTTTTGGCGGCTGGAAACGCAGCCTGTTTGGCGATATGCATGCTTACGGTGAAGAAGGTGTGCGTTTCTACACCAAGCAAAAATCCATCATGCAGCGCTGGCCCGAGAGCATTGGCAAGGGCGCCGAGTTTGTGATGCCGACCGCGAAATGACCCCCACGCTCCCTCGCTGGGTGTGGTTGCTGCCCCCAGGCGCAGTCGTGTCCTGCGCTTTGCTGGGACTTGGGGCCGTGCCCTCGTGCAAGTCACGAAGAGGCTGCACGACCTGCTTGGGGCGGCCCGGCGCTGCGGCAGAACGTACTCTATGAGTGACACAACCTTCGACTACATCATCGTCGGCGCTGGTACGGCCGGCTGCTTGTTGGCCAACCGCTTGAGTGCCGACCCGAGCAAACGGGTGCTGTTGATTGAAGCGGGACCCACCGACAATTACCACTGGATCCACATTCCTGTGGGTTACCTCTACTGCATTGGTAACAAGCGCACCGATTGGCTTTACCAAACTGAGCCCGATGCCGGACTCAATGGTCGGACCCTGCGCTACCCCCGAGGCAAAACATTGGGCGGCTGTTCCAGTATCAACGGCATGATTTACATGCGGGGTCAGTCGCGCGACTATGACCGCTGGGCGCAGGAAACCGGCGACGACACCTGGCGCTGGGACAACAGCCTGCCCTACTTCAAGCGTCATGAAGACCACCATCTGGGCGCCAGTGCCAGCCATGGCGCCAAAGGCGTGACGGGCTCGAGCGGTGAATGGCGGGTTGAAAAGCAACGCCTGCGCTGGGATGTGCTGGACGCTTTTGCCCAAGCGGCCCAGCAAGCGGGGATCCCCGCCACCGATGATTTCAACCGTGGGGACAACGAAGGCGTGTCCTACTTCGAGGTCAACCAGCGCCGGGGCTGGCGCTGGAACACCGCCAAGGCTTTCCTGCGCCCCACCTGCATGGAGCGCGCCAATTTTGAACTCTGGACTTCGGCCCAGGTTGCCAAGCTGGTGTTGGAGTCAAACCCGCAAGCCCCGGGTCAGCTGCGCTGTACCGGGATCCAGGTCTACAAGGGCGGTGAAATGGTCAACGCCAACGCCAGCCGTGAAGTGATTCTGTGCGCAGGCAGCATCGGCTCGCCCCAGCTTTTACAGTTGTCGGGGCTCGGGCCCGCCGCGCTGCTGCGTCAGCATGGCATCGCTTTGGCAGCCGATTTGCCGGGTGTGGGCGCAAACTTACAGGATCATTTGCAAATCCGTTCGGTGTTCAAGGTGTCCCATGTTCAGACCCTCAACACCATGGTCAACAGTTGGTGGGGCAAGGCCAAGATTGGCCTGGAATATGCACTGAACCGCAGCGGTCCGATGAGCATGGCGCCGTCCCAGCTTGGCGCTTTTACCCGCAGTGACCCTAGCCAGCCCCACGCCAATCTGGAGTACCACGTCCAGCCCCTGAGCCTGGATGCGTTTGGTGAGCCCTTGCACAACTTCAACGCCATTACCACCAGTGTCTGCAACATCAATCCCACCAGTCGCGGCACCGTACACATCAAAAGCAAGGATTTCGAGGATGCGCCAGCCATTTCGCCCAACTACCTCAGCACCGAAGTCGACCGCAAAGTGGCGGCCGATTCGCTGCGGGTGACGCGACACATCGTATCCCAAGACGCACTATCGCCCTACCAACCCCAGGAATGGAAACCTGGCGTGCAATTCCAAAGCGACCAGGAACTGAGCCGCTTGGCTGGCGACATTGCCACCACTATTTTCCATCCGGTCGGGACCACCAAGATGGGTCACTCCGATGATCCGATGGCGGTGGTGGATTCGCGCTTACGGGTGCGCTCGCCTGCAGGCCTGGTGGCAGGACTACGGGTTGTCGATGCCGGCGTGATGCCCAGCATCACCAGCGGCAACACCAATGCCCCGACCCTGATGATTGCCGAAAAAGCGGCTCAATGGATGATTGAGGATGCGGCACGAGGGTAATTCCTGATGCAAGTCAGGCCCAACCCGCTACATCGGGAACCATCACTCACCAGGCCTTGTTATGGTGAGGCAGAGGAGCCGGGAGAAATTAACACAAGGACGCCCCAAGCAGGTGATGTCAGAAAAAAGTAGCGCCAACACGCTGTTTTTTCCATTTCAGTCCCCGCACTGCGTCCTCATTGAATCGGCGGCCAGGCCATGTCCGCCACCCGCCGTGGCTTGCCGATGGGCGCGCCAGCCGCACCTTTTTGCAGCGCCGCCATGTCTTCCTCGCTCGGGTACAGGCCCAGCAACCAGTGATCAAACACCCGCCGCGCCATCGGGGCCGCGTGCGCAGCGCCAAAGCCGGCGTTCTCCACCACAATAGCCAGGGCAATCCTGGGCTCATCTGCCGGCGCGAACGCAATATAGAGCGCGTGGTCACGCTGGCGCTCTTCCAGGCGTCGGGCATCGTATTTGTCTTTTTGTGCGATCGTGACCGCCTGCGCCGTTCCGGTTTTCCCAGCACTGAGATAGGGGGCGCCGGCAAACACCCGCGCCGATGTTCCTTCCTGCGTCACGCCGACCATGGCTTTGCGCACCAACGCCACATTTGCTGCAGCAAAACCCAGATTTTGCGGCTCAGCCCCGGGCAAGGCGACGGCGTTCGACTGACCCGGATCCTGGGTCGAGATCACCAACTGCGGCTGGTGTTTCATTCCGCCGTTGGCCAAAATGGCCGTGGCTTGCGCCATCTGCAACATGGTGAAAGCGTTGTAGCCCTGACCAATACCGAGCGAGATGGTTTCCCCCGGGAACCATTTTTTCTGTTCAGGCCGCTTGTAGTGGTTGCGCTTCCAGGCTTGGCTGGGCAGCACACCACGCACCTCGCCTTGGATGTCAATACCCGTGATCTGGCCCAAGCCCAGCGGTTGCATGAAGTCATGAATCGCATCGACGCCCAGTTCATTGGCCAGAGAGTAGTAATACACATTGCTGGACTGCACGATGCTGCGGTACATGTCAACCGGGCCCAACGCTATGTCGCCGTGGCTGCGAAAGATGTGCCCACCAAAAGTCCAGGAGGCGTTGTCATTCACGATGAAGCTGGCCGAACGCTTACCCGACTCCAGCGCGGCCAACGCCATAAAGGGCTTGTAGGTCGAACCCGGAGGGTAAGTACCACGCAAAGCGCGGTTGAGCAGGGGTTTGTCTATCGATTCGCTCAGTGCCTTCCAACTTTCCGCATCGATGCCTTCGACAAACAAATTGGAGTCGAACGTGGGCTTGCTGACAAACGCCAGGACCTGGCCGGTTTGGGGGTCCAGGGCCACCAAGGCGCCGCGACGATTACCAAACATCTGTTCAATCAGATACTGCAGTTTGATGTCCAGCGTCAGAACCAGGCTGCTGCCAGGCTTAGAGGGCTGGTTCGCCAGTTTGCGCGTTGCTCTGCCGCCGGCGGAGGTCTCGACCAAATCGACCCCGGTCGTGCCGTGCAGCCGCGACTCGAAACTTTGTTCAACACCGAGCTTACCGATGTACTGGGTGCCCCTGTAATTGGCGGCCTCTTCCCCATCTTCGATTTGCTGTTTTTCGGCCGGGTTGATGCGGCCGATGTAGCCGATCACGTGGCTGGCCAGCTCACCATAAGGGTACTGACGAAACAAGCGGGCTTTGATATCGACGCCTGGAAAGCGATACCGCTGGGCCGCAAAACGCGCCACTTCGTCATCTTTTAAACGCGAGCGAATCGGTAGCGACTCAAAGCTCTTGGACTCGTCCATCAAACGCTTGAAGCGACGGCGATCGCGTGGCGTGATCTCCAGCACGGTGGCCAGCTGATCCAGGGTCTGCTCCAGCCCATTCACTTTGGACGGCGTGATTTCCAGGGTGTAAGCCGAGTAATTGGTGGCCAGCACAATGCCGTTACGGTCCAAGATCAGGCCTCGGTTGGGCAACACCGGCACGATCGCGGTTCGGTTGTTTTCGGCCTGGGCCCGCAGGTCCTGATGCCGAATAACCTGCAGGTAGGCGAGCCGAAGTGCCAGCACCCCAAAGCAGAGAAAAACCACCGCGCTGGCAACGCCAATCCGGAGCCGAAAACGCGCCAGATCCGCTTTGACGTTGCGCAGCTCAGTCATGGCCAGACCAGCACCGCAACCATCGGCAGCACCGTCCGCGTAGCCACATCACAAAGGCCGGTGGGCATCCGGATTCGGGGTGCGCCGCTGTGGTGCCAGCAACAGAATACTGGCCAGCGGCCACAACAAGGCTTCAAGCAGCGGCGCCAGCATGAGCCAGCTTCCGGGAAAAGCGCCACCCGCCAGCAACCGAGTCATCAATTCAATGGCATGCGATGCGACAAACAAAGGCAGCACATGCAGCGCCTGGGTTGGCACCGTGAACCACAACACGCGCCGGTGAATGGTGATCGCCAAGAAACTCAAGCTGGTGTAGGCCAACGCATGTTGACCCAACAGACCGCCCTGGTGCACATCCATCAACAGGCCAAAGCCAAAAGCCACACTGATGCCAACACGCCGAGGCTGGTGCACACCCCAGAACACCAGCACCAGGGCCAAGCAGTCCGGAACCCAGGCGGCGCGCCCCCACCAGCCCATGTTTTGCAGCATATTGAGTAAAAGAGCGAGCAACAGACTGGCCCAAATGAAGCCAACATTGGCCGGCAACAGCAAGACCTGCCCAGGGCGCATGATCATGATTTGTTCTTTACTCCGGGTTTGGCGCGCCTCTCGACCGCTGGACGCGGTGGAATTTGCTCGGTCAGGGGTTGCAGCACCATCACGTGGCGGGCTCCGCTAACCAGGCCGACAGGGCGGCAATAAATTCGGGCAAAAATCGAGTCGCCACGCTGCTCGACCCGCTCAACGCGAGCCACGGGCAGACCTGGCGGATAAACGCCATCGACCCCGCTGGTCGTCAGCAGGTCGCCGGGTCGCACATCGGCATGGGTGGCCATGAAACGCAACTCGATAGCGCCAGTTTGTGGCTGCGGATCACCCGAGGCCAAGCCCCGGTCCCCGGTACGCGTATTGAGAACCGGGATGACGTGGTCCGGGTCGGTCACCAGGGTCACTTCGCTGACCAGCGCGTAGACCCGGGTCACCTGCCCCAGCACACCCAAGGCATCGAGAACCGGTGAGCCAGCCTGCACGCCATTGGCCAAGCCCTGGTCGATGATGAGCTTGCGGCTATAGGGGTCGGCCGCGTCGTACAACACTTGCGCCGGTTTGGATTGGGTATGAAAGCGGTCCCGCAATTCCAGCAATTGGCGCAAACTTTGATTTTCCAACAGCAACTGCTCGACTTGGTTGGCGCGTTCAGATTGTTCAGCCAAGCGGCGCCGAGCCCGATCTTCGCCCGCCTGGGCCGCAGAGCGGGATTCCAGATAGGCTGCCGCATCACGCGACCACAAAACAGGCCGCAGGGCCAACCATTGCACCGGGTAAATCACGCTGGCCAAGGCCTGGCGTATCGGCTGCGTGATGGCAAAGCGCAGATCAGCCACCATCAAAAACAGGGCCAGGGCACTACAGACGACGAGTTTGGACAGGGCCGACGGGCCCTGCCTGAAAAAAGGCGGCGGGGTTCGGTCCAGCGTACCCAGTGGCATCGCTGATCCTCAGGTTTATTCGTTGGTGAAAATGGAGCCTAGGCGGTCCATCTGCTCCAGCGCCATACCGCAACCGCGCACCACACAGGTCAGGGGTTCTTCGGCCACCATCACTGGCAGGCCGGTTTCTTCGGCCAGCAGGCGATCGAGGTCGCGCAATAAAGCCCCGCCACCGGTCAGCATGATGCCGCGGTCCGCAATGTCGGCGCCAAGTTCAGGGGGCGTCTGTTCCAACGCATTTTTGACTGCGGTGACCATGCTGTTGAGCGGGTCAGTCAAAGCTTCCAAAATTTCGTTGCTTGAGATGGTAAAGCTGCGTGGCACGCCCTCGGCCAAGTTACGGCCCCGAACTTCCATTTCTTTGACTTCGCTGCCAGGAAATGCCGAACCAATGGTTTTCTTGATCATCTCGGCGGTGGGCTCGCCAATCAGCATGCCGTAGTTACGACGGATATAGCTGATGATGGCTTCATCAAACTTGTCGCCACCGACCCGCACGCTGCCTTTATAAACCATGCCGCCGAGCGAAATCACGCCCACCTCAGTGGTGCCGCCGCCGACATCGACCACCATCGAGCCACTGGCCTCACTCACCGGCAAACCCGCGCCGATGGCCGCAGCCATCGGTTCTTCAATCAGGAACACATCGGACGCGCCAGCCCCCAGTGCCGATTCGCGAATAGCACGTCGCTCCACCTGGGTCGAGCCACAGGGAACACAAATAATGATGCGGGGGCTGGGCCTGAACAGGCCGCGCGGATGCACCATCTTGATGAACTGCTTGAGCATCTGCTCGGTCACGGTGAAATCGGCAATCACGCCGTCTTTCATCGGGCGAATGGCTTCGATATTGCCTGGCACCTTGCCCAGCATCGCCTTGGCCTCGCGTCCCACGGCCTGAATCGTCTTTTTGCCCTGGGGTCCACCCTCGTGCCGGATGGCGACCACCGACGGTTCATCCAGAACAATGCCTTTGTCGCGCACGTAAATCAGGGTATTGGCCGTTCCAAGGTCAATGGCCAAGTCAGTCGAAAAATACCGACGCGAAAAACCAAACATCACAAATCCTCTCTGGGGGCATGGCGAGCAATATGCCAACCATCGCCCAACTTTCTGGCCAAAAAATGTCACTGCTGCAGCGCAAGCGGCAGTTTTCCAAGCCATTCAGCAAACACAGGATAATACCGCATCCCCCCTGTACCAATCGCTTGACCGGCTTTGAAATCAAGGTCCTTGGACCGAATAAAACAACCATGTCACTGAGCTCTTTCGATATCTCGCGCATTGCCAATCTGGCCCGGCTGGAGCTTCAGCCCGAAGAAAGCGAACGTATGCGGGTCCAGATCAACGACTTTTTCAAGTTGGTGGAAAAGATGCGTTCGGTCGATACCCA
>CAXNKH010000019.1:0-12397 GCA_964202765.1 Burkholderiales bacterium
CGTCGCTTACAACGTGGTCTATGAATATGCGGGCAAGCAATTCAACGTGCAAATGCCGTCCGATCCGGGCCCCACGATCGAACTCCAAGTCACTCCCGTTGGGACAGTTCAACAGGCCCAGTCCGGCATCGGCACGGTCGTACAACCCCAGCCGGTGATCGTGCATTCACCCACCGTGGTCATTCACAGTCGGGTCTTCCCCAGCTACCCGGGCTATTACCACCCACCGATTGGCGTTAATTTTGGATTTGGTTATCGGAGTGGCCAACATCACCATCGCCACCGGCGTTGAACCATAGTTGAATTGCGCCGGGCCGAGGCAGCCCCTCGGGGCGAAAAGCCAAAGCACGTATCATTGCCAGCTGAACTACTTTGAGGCAATGTTATGGATTTAGGTATTGGCGGTAAGTGGGCTTTGGTGTGTGGCGCTAGCAAGGGGCTTGGCTTTGGTTGCGCTCAGGCGCTGGTGCGCGAAGGCGTGAATGTGCTGATCGTGGCGCGCGGCGTCGAGGCATTGGAGGCAGCGGCGGCTACGTTGAAAGCTGACCCAGTGCGTCCGGCATCGGCCGAGGTGCTGTTTGTTGCGGCTGATATCACCACCGTGGCAGGACGTGCGGCTGTGTTTGCCGTCAGAAAAGATTTCGACATCGTTGTCACCAATGCGGGTGGCCCACCGCCAGGCGATTTCCGTGAATGGGACCGTGACGTCTGGATCAAGGCGGTCGATGCCAATATGCTGACCCCGATTGAACTGATCAAGGCCACGGTCGATGGCATGGCGGCACGCGGTTTTGGTCGTATCGTCAACATCACGTCCAGCGCAGTGAAAGCCCCGATTGATATTCTGGGTCTCTCCAACGGCGCTCGCAGCGGCCTGACCGGCTTTGTCGCCGGCGTCTCGCGCAGCAAACTCGCCGGCCAGGGAGTGACCATCAACAATCTGCTTCCTGGCGCTTTCGATACCGACAGGCTCCAAGGCACGATGGCAGGCGCGGCCAAAAAAACCGGTCAACCGATCGAAGCCATCATGGAAGCGCGCAAGAAAAACATTCCGGCCCAACGCTTCGGCAACTCAGCCGAGTTCGGCGCAGTCTGTGCCTTCCTGTGCAGCCAGCATGCCGGTTACGTCAACGGTCAGAACGTGCTGACCGACGGCGGCGCCTACCCCGGCAGCTTCTAAGCGGCAACAGGGGGCAACCGCCCCCTGGCTTATAAGCTGGCGCCGATGTTATGGCGTCGGTTTATTGTTTGTTCAATCACGATGTAGGGAATGTTTCATGATCAGTACCAGCCAGCGGGCTAATAATTTAGGGACCGAAAACGCATTCGTGGTGCTGGCTGAAGTCAATAAACTGATTCGTGAAGGTCGCGACATCATTTCTTTTTGCATAGGGCAACCTGATTTCCCTACCCCCTTGAACATTCAAGAAGCCGGAATTAACGCAATTCGATCGGGCAAACACGGTTACACCCCTTCGGCCGGCATCCCTGAATTGCGCCAGGCGGTGGCCGACTATTTCAGCCGCACCCGCGGCATCCAAGTCGATGCCGACGATGTGGTGGTTGGGGCCGGTGCCAAGCCTTTCATCGGCTACTCGATTTTGTCGGTCACCGACTATGGTGTGGGCGACGAAGTGATTTACCCGGTGCCGGGATTTCCGATTTATGAGTCGCAAATCAAGGCCAATGGTGCAGTGGGCGTTCCGATTTTCTTGCGCGAAGACCGCAACTTCTGTTTTGACCCGCAAGAGTTGGCCGACAAGATCACGCCGCGCACCAAGCTGCTGATTTTGAATTCGCCGCACAACCCGACTGGCGGCATCATTCCCCGCAAAGATCTGGAGGCGATTGCTGAGATTTTGCGTCAGCATCCGCAGGTCTGGGTGTTTGCCGACGAGATTTATGGCCAACTGGTGTACGACGGTGAGTTTGCTTCCATTGCCTCCTTACCTGGTATGCAAGAACGAACCATGCTGTCCGACGGTTGTTCCAAAACCTGGGCCATGACCGGATGGCGTTTGGGCTTTACCGCCAACAAAAAACTCGCGCCCCTGTTTACCAACTGGATTACCAACACCGAATCGTGTGCGTCGCAGATCACCCAATGGGCCGGGGTCGAGGCCTTGAATGGTCCGACCGAGCCGGCCCAGACCATGCACGGCATTTTTCACAAGCGACGCGACCTCATCGTTGACTTGCTGAATCAGGTGCCTGGCATCAGCTGCAAAAATCCTGGTGGCGCTTTTTACGCTTGGCCCAATGTCACCGAAGCCTGCAAGTTGACGGGTTGTGCTGAATCTGAAGAATTGCGCAAACGGCTATTGCTTGAGGCTGGTGTTGCGGTGTTGGCTGACATCCATTTTGGACCCCGGGTGCCCAATGATGGTCAGCACATTCGCTTCAGTTATGCCGCCTCGGATGAGGCGATCAAGGCCGGCATTGCTCGCATCAGCGACTTCGTCAAGAAGAACACGCTGCGCTAAGCCGTAGCGCCCCCGCTCCCTGGCCCCCGGCCCCGCGGGCCCATGGGTTCAGGGGTAGGGGAATCAGCTGCGCCGCGATGACACCACGATGCCGCTGACGATCAGCACAAAAGCCAGGGCGTGAAAGAGCTGGGGCGACTCGCCCAAAAAGACCGATGACAAGACCGCCGCGAACAAGGGCGTGAGGTTGGAGAAAAAACCTGCCATCGTGGGGCTGGAGCGGGCAATGCCAGCGCCCCAGGCGCGGTAGGCCAGGAGGGCAGGACCCAGGGCGATAAAGACCAGGGCGGCAGCCACCGGCCAGCTCCAAACGATGTGCGCATCGGTCAGCGCCCATTCACCGGCGCAAAACAGCGCCGACCAGACCAGACCAAAAACGATTTGGCCCAACAGAAATGCCGACCAGTTGCTGCGAATGTGCTGGGGCTCGTTTGGTTTGGCCAGCATCCAGCTGTAGTAGGCCCAGGCCAGTGTTGCCAGCAAAATGTAGATGTCCCCGCTGACCAGCTGGACCTGCTGCAACACCGCCCACTGGCCCCGGCTCAGCACCAGCAGCACACCGGCGATGGAGAGTACGGCACCGAGCAGTTGGGTGCGCGTCACTTTGACCCCATGGTGGAACCAGCCAATGCCCATCATCCACACCGGCAGACTGGCTGCCACCAGCGTGACGTTGATCGGGCTGGATGTTTGCAGTGCCAGGTATTGCAGCGAGTTGTAGGCCCCGACGCTGACCAGGCTCAGAAGAGTAAAACGACGCCAGTGCTGCCACAGACCGCTGCCAGGGCGCAACACGGTCCAGGCCAGCGGCAACAGAAAAATAAAAGCCAAAACCCAGCGCAAGAGATTGAGCGTCATGGGCGGCACCATGGGGTTGATCAATCGACCCACCAGGGCATTGCCAGCCCACATCAAGGGGGCCACCGTCAAGAGCAGGGCGGTGGAAAAAGTCAGCGGGTTTGTCATGGCTGAACTGTAACAAGTCACAATGTCGAGTTGACAGCGCTAGCGCTTCAAATTCGTGGCAGGATGCCGCCTGAGCCAGATTTATACAAAAATTTAAGGAAATAGACATGAGCAACAACACTTCCAGAGCCATCCGCATCGACCAGCACGGTGGCCCCGAGCAACTCAAAATGGTCGAGGTGAGCGTGGGCGAGCCTGCAGCCGGGCAAATTCGCATTCGGCACAAGGCCGTTGGCCTGAACTTCATCGACGTCTACCAGCGCTCAGGTCTGTACCAGTTGCCGATGCCCATGCAGCTCGGCATGGAGGCCTCGGGTGTGGTTGAAGCGGTGGGCGAGGGCGTCACCCACCTGAAGGTCGGAGACCGCGCAGCCTACGCCAGCCAGCCTCCTGGTAGCTATTGCGATCTGCGGGTGATGCCAGCCAAAACCGTGTGCAAGTTGCCCGATGCGATTTCGTTTGAGACCGGTGCCGCCATGATGCTCAAGGGACTGACCGCCCAGTATCTGCTGAAGAAAACCCTGCCGGTGGAAGGCCTCAAAGCGGGTGACTTTGTGCTGTTCCATGCCGCTGCTGGTGGCGTGGGATTGATTGCCAGCCAGTGGGCCAAGGCCATGGGGCTGCGTCTGATTGGCACCGCAGGGTCGGACGCCAAGTGCCAGCTCGCCAAAGAGCATGGTGCGGAATACGCCATCAATTATTCAACCGAAGATTTCTTGCCCCGGGTCAAAGAGATCACTGGTGGCAAGGGCGTCAAAGTGGTGTACGACTCGGTCGGCAAGGACACCTGGGACAAATCGCTGGAGTGTTTGTCACCGTTCGGACTGATGGCCAGTTTTGGCAATGCCTCCGGTCCGGTTGCGCCGTTTTCTCCTGGCATTCTGGGCCCCAAGGGATCGATTTATGTGACGCGGCAAACTCTGTTCACCCACATTGCGACCCGCGAGAGCACGCAAGCCATGGTCGACGATCTGTTTGATGCGGTGGTCAGCGGCAAGGTCAATATCCGCATCGACCAGCGCTACCCGCTGGAGCAGGTGCAGCAGGCGCATATCGCGCTGGAAGCGCGTCAGACCACGGGTTGCACCATTCTTACTTTGACTTAACGTCCTCGCCTCACCCTCAGCACTTCGTCCAGGATCAAACAGGCAGCGCCAAGGGTGATGGCGCTGTCAGCGACGTTGAAGGCCGGGAAGTGCCAGTTGCTGAGATGGAAATCGAGAAAATCGATCACATGGCCGTGCAGCAGGCGGTCGATCACGTTGCCACTGGCACCGCCGAGCAGGCAGGCCAAGGCGAAGGAAAACAGGCGCTGGCCTGGGTGGGATTTCAGCAGCCAGAGCATGAAGCCGATGGCGAGCAGACCCACAGCCGTAAAAAACCAGCGCTGCCAGCCCGAAGCGTCGGACAGAAAAGAAAAGGCCGCGCCACTGTTGTGAACCCGTACCAGGTTGAAGAAGCTGGTCAGGACAGTACCTTCACCCAGTTGGTAACGGCCTAAGATCAGGACCTTGCTGAGCTGGTCGACCAGCAACACAGCCAAGGCAAGCGCCAGCCAGCGCAGCAGGCCAGACGAAGACTTTTTCACCATCAGGCGAACTCCCTTACTTCACCGGTGCCGAACAGGTTGCTGGTGCAGCGGCCGCAAATCGTGGGGTGGTCGCTGCCATGGCCGACGTCGGTGCGGTAATGCCAGCAGCGATCGCATTTGGTGGCCTCGGAACTGCGGCTGCTGATGGCCAACTCGGGTCCCGCAGTCAGATCCACAGCCGAGGTGATGAAGGCGAATTTCAGGTCCTGGCCCAGGCTAGCCAGCAGAGCGTGGTCAGCCGCGTTCACGCTGAGCGTGACATGGGCTTGCAAGGAGGATCCCACCTTGCCCTCAGCACGCAGGGTTTCGATGTCCTTGTTCACCGCGTCGCGAATTTCACGAATGCGGGCCCACTTGCTCATCAGCGCCGCATCGGTGCCGGCCGGCCAAGAGGAATAGGTCGCCAAGAAGATCGAATCAGCCCAGTGGGTCGGCGTCTTGCCGGCCGCACTCAAAACCGCCCAGGCTTCTTCTGCTGTAAAGGAGAGGAAAGGCGCCATCCAGCGCAGCATGGCCTGGGTAATTTGCCAGAGCGCGGTTTGGGCCGAGCGCCGCGCCAAAGAATTGGCGGCTGTGGTGTAGAGCCGGTCTTTAAGGATGTCGAGGTAAAAAGCGCCCAGGTCTTCTGAGCAATAGACCTGCAGCTTGGCCACCGCCGGGTGGAATTCATAGGCTTCGTAGTGGGCCAGAATGTCGGCCTGAAGCTCGCAGGCCCGGCCCAGCGCGTAGCGGTCGATCTCTAGCAAGTCCTTGAATTCGACGCTGTCTTGGGCCGGATCAAAGTCGCTGACATTGGCCAGCAGGAACTTCAGGGTGTTGCGGATGCGGCGGTAGGTGTCGACCACGCGGGCCAGGATCTTGTCGTCAATACCCAGGTCACCCGAGTAGTCGGTGGCGGCGCACCACAGGCGAATGATCTCCGCGCCCAGCTTGTCGCTGACCTCTTGCGGTACCACCACATTGCCCTCGCTCTTGCTCATCTTGCGGCCCTTGCCGTCAACGGTGAAGCCGTGGGTCAACAGGCCTTTGTAAGGTGCATGGTCGTACATGGCGCAAGCGGTCAGCAGCGAGCTGTGAAACCAGCCGCGGTGCTGGTCATGGCCTTCCAGATAGAGGTCAGCCGGCCAGGCCGATTGCTCGGCGTGGCTGTGGCGCAGCACATGGTCATGGGTGGTTCCGGAATCGAACCAGACGTCCAGAATGTCGTTGCTCTTGCTGTAACTCTTAGCATCGTCACCGATCAGGCTCTCGGGCGTGGCCTTGCTCCAAGCCTCGACCCCACCTTGCTCGACCAGCTCGGCCGCCCGGTCCATCAGCTCCATGGTGCGCGGGTGCAATTCGCCAGTAGCGATGTGGATGAAGAAGGGCAGGGGAACGCCCCAGTTGCGCTGGCGCGAGATACACCAGTCGGGCCGGCTCGCGATCATGTCGCGCAATCGGGTCTTGCCATTTTCTGGGTAGAACTGTGTTTCCTCAATGGCCGAGAGCGCCAGTTGGCGCAGGGTTTGAGTGGCTTTGTCCTTGGTGAAAACGCCCTCGCCCTGGTCCATTCGGACAAACCACTGGGCGGCGGCGCGGTAAATCACCGGGGTCTTGTGACGCCAGCAATGGGGGTAGCTGTGAACGATGTCATGGGTGGCGAACAGGCTGCCAGCATCACGCAGAGTGCTGATGATCTCGGGACAGGCTTTCCAGATATTGAGACCACCAAACAGCGCTAACTCGTCGCTGTAGCGGCCATTGCCCTGCACCGGATTCAGGATGTCGTCATAGGCCAAGCCATGGGCGACGCAGCTGTTGAAGTCTTCCACACCATAAGCTGGCGCCGAGTGAACAATGCCGGTGCCATCATCTGCGGTGGCGTAATCGGCCAGATAAATCGGGCTGAAGCGGTCGTAGCCGGGATGGACATGGGCCAGCGGGTGCTTGAATTTCAGGCCGCCGAGTTGCTCACCCAGCACGGTGGCGACGACGCTGCCGCTGAGCTGGTAGCGTCCCAGGCATTGTTCGACCAAGGAGCTGGCCAGCAGCAGCAGGCCGCGCTCGGTGTCCACCAGCACATATTCCAGTGCTGGATTCAGGTTGAGTGCCTGGTTGGCCGGAATAGTCCAAGCCGTGGTGGTCCAGATCACCGCAAATGCCGGCTGGGACAAGGCGCTCAAACCAAAAGCTGCGGCCAGCTTCTCAGGCTCGGCGCATTGGAATCCGACATCCAGCGTTTGCGATTTCTTGTCGGCGTATTCGATCTCAAATTCGGCCAAGGAGGAGCCGCAGTCAAAACACCAGTACACGGGTTTGAGACCACGGTAAACAAAGCCGCGTTCCATGATGCGTTTGAGTGCGCGGATTTCGTTGGCTTCGTTGCCGAAATCCATGGTGCAGTAGGGTTGGTCCCACTGGCCCAGCACCCCCAGACGCTTGAAATCGGCCATCTGGCCGGCGATTTGTTCGGTGGCAAAAGCCCGGCTCTTGGCCTGAACCTCATCGCGCGAGAGCTTGCGGCCATACAGTTTTTCAATCGCGTTTTCAATCGGAAGACCGTGGCAGTCCCAACCTGGGACATAGATGGCGTCCAGGCCCTTGAGTTGGCGTGCTTTCACGATCATGTCTTTGAGCACCTTGTTGACCGCGTGCCCAATGTGAATTTTGCCGTTGGCGTAGGGTGGGCCATCGTGCAGCACGAATTTTTCGCAGCCGCAACGGGCAGCGCGCAATTTTTGGTAAATGCCCCGGTCTTCCCAGTCTTTGACCCAAGCCGGCTCCCGCTTGGACAGGTCGCCTCGCATCGGGAACGGGGTGTCGGGCAGATTCAGGGTGGCGCGGTAATCGGGCTTGCTGTTGCTGGGGGTGTCAGTGGTCATGGTGGCTTGTGGATGCAAAGTACGCACGCGCATCATCACAATCTTTGGCGATTCCCGTTGTGAGGGAATCCAGACCGTCGTACTTGAACTCGTCGTGCAATTTATGGAGTAGCTCTACCCGGATGATTTTACCGTAGGCCCCCTCATCGCCCAGCGCCTGAGGCCAGTCCAGGCAATGGGTTTCCAGTAAGACGCGGCCGCTGTTGACATCGCAGGGGTCGAGCGAGGGCCGAATCCCCAGATTGGCCACACCATTGAGTGGCTTGGCAGATAGGCCGTGGACCTGCACAGCGAAAATTCCGCTGGCAGCCGGCTTCCAGTGGGAAAAGCGCAGGTTAAGGGTGCGAAAACCAAGCTCTCGTCCCAGCTTGCGGCCGTGCAACACATGACCGGAAATATGGAAAGGGTGACCGAGCAAGCGGCTGGCGTCGACCATGCGGCCTTCGAGCAGGGCAGTGCGAACAACTGAGCTCGACACCCGCAGGCCATGGACTTCGTAGCTGTTCATGCGGGCCACATCAAAGCCCAGTTGCTGACCCGCAAGATCTAGCGTGGTGTAGTCCCCGGCACGTTTGGCGCCAAAGCGAAAATCATCTCCAACCAACACGTATTTGACCCCTAGCCCTTGCAACAGCACTTGGTCAATAAAGGAAGCAGGCGATTGCCCAGCCAGGGCCGCATCAAACGGCAGGATCACCGTCTGATCCATGCCGCAGCGCTCAAGGTCACTGAGTTTGTCACGCAAGGTCCCCACCCGTGCTGGCGCCAACTCGCTCTGGTGGTGCAGGGTGGCAAAGTAATCGCGCGGATGGGGCTCAAAACTTAAGGCGCAACTCGGTACCCCGCGTTGCTGAGCCTCGCTCTTGAGCAAAGCCAGCATGGCCTGATGGCCACGATGCACCCCGTCAAAATTGCCGATGGTCAGGGCGCAGGTTGGTGCAATGCCTCGATGCTGAAAGCCCCGGAAAATTTTCATTGATTTGATATGGTTTTGATAGCAGCTCGTAACGCAAGCTCAGGCCATTGAAGCCAAAATGTCATAAAAACAGGGTATATTGTGTCTCAGTGGCGGGGTGAGTGTTGCTCAGTCGGTCACGCGTGATGAAGACGTTCCAAGTTGCGTTGGTTTTTACACCTGCAGGAGGCGTGTTTTGAAGGTACTGAAATTATCGGCACAGGGCCTGCCCCAGTCCTGGATTTCTTTGCAACAAGCGGTGATCCATTACGCCGCTGATGAGGTGCGCTGGGAGTCTGGCGGCGAAATCGCGGTGTTTCATGGTGGCCACAACGCCGTCACCGGGCAGCAATCGATCATCACCGTCAACAGCATCATTGGCACCCGCGGCCAACCATCGATCAACCCCTTCCAGCTTCGTTCCAGCCTGACCAACAGCAAGTTGTTTGTTCGCGATCGCAATGTCTGCGCCTACTGCGGCCAGCGCTTCCACGAAGAACACCTGACCCGAGAACATATCGTGCCGTTTGCCCAAAAGGGCATCGATCACTGGATGAATGTGGTGACGGCTTGCCGCGCCTGCAATCACCGAAAAAGCAGTCGCACCCCAGAGCAGGCCAATATGCCTTTGCTTTACACGCCCTATGTGCCCAACTTGTGGGAAGACTTCATTCTGCGCAATCGCCGCATTCTGGCTGACCAGATGGAATTCTTGATGACCCATCTGCCTCAGTCCTCGCGTCTGATGAACTGAGTTCGGTCAGGCCTCTGGGTCTGAATTGAACACGCCGGCCGTGGCCTGCATCCTGTTAGACACTTCACCGAGTTGGAACAGGCTGTCGCCGAATGTCAGCTCTATTTGTGTCAGTCTCTTGAAGTAGTGGCTGACACTGTATTCGTCGGTGACCCCGATGCCGCCGTGGAGCTGAATCGCTTGTTGCCCGACAAAGCGCATGGACTGGCCTAACTGGTATTTGGCGCGGGCCAGGGCCAGTCGTCGATCAGTGGGGGCAGCATTGAGCTTGAGCGAGGCGTAATAGCTCATCGAGCGGGCCAGCTCGAGTTGCATTTTCATGTCAGCCACCCGATGCCGAAGCGCCTGAAAGCTTGCAATCGGAACGCCAAATTGCTTTCGGGTGTTCATGTAGTCGGTGGTCAGGGCCATCACCTGGTCCATTGCGCCGATGGCCTCAGCGCACAGTGCAGCAATCCCGATATCGACTCCATGCTCCAGGGCAGACAGGCCGTCCAGGGTGATCAATGTTGCTTCGGCGTTCAGGCAGATCAACTCGGCGGCGCGGCCACCGTCTTGTGTGCCGTAGCCTCGGGTGCTGACGCCATGGGCTGTTCTCTGCACTAGGAGCAGGGTAATTTGATCGCCGACTTTGGCCGGAACCAGGAAAGCATCGGCCAGGTCGCCTGCGGGAACCAGGCTTTTGCTGGCGTTGAGCCGCCAACTGCCGTTTTTTTGGATTGCTGTTGCGGCACAGACGTCAAGCCGGTAACGAGCGGCTCGTTCTTGATGGGCCAGAACCACCAGGGCCTCGCCGCCTGCGATAGCGCCCAGCCATTGCGTTTTGACCGCTTCGCTCGCGTGGCTTGATAACACCGCACTGGCGATCAGGGTCTGGGCCAGGGGCTCGAGCACCAGTCCGCGCCCGAGTTCTTCCATCACCACCATGGCCTCAACAGACCCGAGACCCATGCCGCCATCGGCCTCGGCGATGGTCAGGCCGCACAGACCTAAGGAGGCGAACTCGCTGTAGGCGGGCCGGGAAAAACCGCCAGCTTGAGCGATGCTGCGACGGCGCTCAAAACTATAGCCCTTGGCCACCCATTTACGCACCGCTTCGCGCAGTTGTTCTTGGTCGTCAGTGAAATTGAAATCCATTTCCCCCCCCTATTCAGTTGGGGACAGAGCTGAAGGTCTGTCCCGCAAGCTTTTTAGTTTAGTTGGGGACAGCGCTGAAGGTCTGTCCCGCAAGCTTGTTGGTTTTAGCCAAGAACGAATTGCGCGACGATGTTGCGCTGAACTTCGTTGGAGCCACCGTAAATCGTCGTCTTGCGCATATTGAAGTAGCTCGAAGCCAGCGGCGCGCAGTGGGCGGCGCCCACGTGGTCGCCTTGCCAGCCCGCCTCCATCGCTTCCCGGATCAGGGGCAGGGCGTAGGGGCCAACTGCCAGCATCATGAGTTCGCTGTAACGCTGCTGAATTTCGCTGCCGCGGATCTTGAGTAGACCGGCAATGTCGAGTGAGTTTTTGCCTGATTTCTCAGCTGCTAGCACCCGCAGCACCATCATTTCGAGCGCCACCACATCGACCTCAAGCTTGGCAATCTCATCGCGAAAGCGCGTGTCACCCTCAAGTCCTTCGGCTTTGGCAATGCGCTTGAGTCGCTCCAGCTCGCGTTTGGTGCGGTTGACGTCGGCGATGTTGGTGCGCTCATGACTCAGCAGGTGTTTGGCATAGGTCCAGCCTTTGTTTTCCTCTCCCACCAGGTTGCTGGCGGGAACGACGACATTGTCGAAAAACACTTCATTGACTTCCGCTTCGCCATCGAGCAACACAATCGGTCGCACGGTGACACCGGGCGATTTCATGTCGATCAGCAAGAAACTGATGCCGGTCTGGGGCTTGCCCTCATTGCTGGTGCGCACCAGACAAAAAATCCAGTCCCCGTACTGCCCCAAGGTGGTCCAGGTTTTTTGACCGTTGACCAGGTACTGGTCACCCTGGCGTTCGGCCCGGGTTTTGACCGAAGCCAAGTCGGAGCCCGAGCCTGGTTCGCTGTAACCCTGGCTCCACCAGACCTCGCCGCTGGCAATGCCGGGCAGGAAGCGCTGTTGCTGTTCGGGCGTGCCAAAAGCCATGATCACGGGCGCCACCATGACCGGGCCGAACGGCACCACCCGAGGGGCGCCTGCCAGAGCACACTCTTCCTCGAACAAATGCTTTTGAATCGAATTCCAGCCTGGGCCCCCAAACTGCCGGGGCCAGCCATGACCGAGCCAGCCTTGGCGGCCCAAAATTTTGGCCCAGCGCTGAAAATCGTCCCGGCCCAGATGCAGCGCATGGTGGACTTTATGGGAGATATCGGCCGGCAAATTGGCGTGGACCCAGGTGCGAACGTCGGCCCGAAACGCTTGCTCTTGCGGGGTGAAAGTCAGGTCCATAGGGTGTTTTCTCTCATGGCGATTCACAGTGTTTTAGCATGATCACACAGAAGTCTCTGTTTGTTTGCGACAAGTCCGATAATTCAGCCTGCCCATGAAAAACATTGTTATTTTGATTTCTGGTGGTGGCTCCAATATGGCGGCGATTATCCAGGCTGCCCAAAGCCAGGGCTGGCGCGACAAGCACGGCATAGCGGTGGCCGCAGTCATCAGCAACAAAAACGACGCTGCAGGGCTGAACTTGGCGCGTAAGCGGGGAATCAAGACCGAGGTGTTGGCGCACCAAGGCTTTGCGACGCGGGAAGCCTTTGACGCCGAACTGATGGCCATGATCGACCGGCAGGATGGACAGGGACGACCGGCGCTG
>CAXNKH010000020.1:0-12313 GCA_964202765.1 Burkholderiales bacterium
GCGCCGTCATAGCCCCGCTCAATCATCGCCGGAATCATGATGGCGCCGATAGCTGCGGTCGTTGCGGGTGCCGATCCCGAGATGGCCGCAAAAATAACGGCGGCCAGAATCGTGACGTGTCCCATGCCACCCGGTAAATGGCGCACAACAACATCGGCCACCGCCACCAGACGGCGGGATAACCCACCTGCCGTCATCAGCTCACCCGCCAGCATAAAGAACGGAATCGCCAACAGACTGAACGACTGGGTTCCTGCAATCAGCGTCTGCGGCAGCAGAATCGAAGGGATGTCCATCCTGACCAATACGGCAATAACGCTCAATCCAATGGCAAAAACAAATGGCACCCCGATGGCCATCAGCAGCGCAAAGCCCGCAGTCAAAATCCAAATCGTCGGGTTCATGCAGGTGGCCTTCTATCCGACTGAGTTGCGATGAAACTGGGGACACTTAAACCGAACTGTTCCAGGGCAAAGAAGAATACCAGAGCCCCACACACCGGCGCTGCGAAATGAAGCGCATAAATCGGGTAGGCGATGGCAGCCGAAACTGAGCTTGCTGTTTCGATGACGTAAGTGACACCTCCAAGGCACAGGTAGGCACCGAATCCCGCAGTCATCATCAGCACCAGAAGATTCAAAGCATCCGACCAGCTGCGTGGCAGTTGATTGGCCAACAAATCAATCCGCGCATGAAACGCCTGCCGAACACCCAGGGCCAGCATCAACAAGCTGACCCAGGTGAAACACAACAGGGCGAGTTCCTCGGTCCACGAAGGTGGCCGATTGAACACATAACGCATGAAGATCTGCCACCCAATGGCGGTCAGCATGACCAGCGTCAGTGCAACAACGACTGCACTGACTATTCGAACCAGGAAATCGGATAGTTTGACCAGCCAGCCTATGCAGAGAATCACTTGACTTGTTCGAGGGTCGATGCCAAGAGATCAGCACCGATACTGCTGCGAAACTTGTCATACATAGGCGCTACCGACTTACGGAAAGCTGCTGCATCAGCAATGTTATTGACCTTCATTCCCTTGGTTTGCAGGGAAGTTACCAATTGTTTTGCATTGTCTGCAGCCGTTTTTCTCTGTTCAGTGACCGCCAGTTTTGCCGTGTCAAACACCGCCTTACGCTGATCTGGCGTCAGCTTGTCCAGGGTCCGCTTGCTCATCAGCAAAGGAATAGCTGAATAGGTGTGGTTGGTCAAAGACAAGAATTTGGTTACTTCGTAGTATTTGCTGGCATCGATCACTGCCAGTGGTATTTCCAAGCCATCAATGGTCCCTTGCTGTACCGCAGTGAAAGTCTCACCCCAGGCCATGGGAACGGCCGATCCGCCAAGCGAGTTAAACATGTCAATAAAAACCGGGTTTTGCATGACGCGGTACTTCACACCGATCACATCAGCGGGGAGTTGAACTGGTTTTTTATTGTTGATCATGTTTCTAAAACCGCCCTCCATGTAGCCCAATAAGACGATTCCTTTTGATTCTAATTTTTTGGCCAATTCAGCGCCTATCTTTCCATCAAGAACCTTGTGCGCTTGTGCCTCATTGGAATACAAGAAAGGCAGGTCATTGAGTTGGAAAGCTGTTTCAATCTGGGCTACCACCGCGTTGGTGATAATGGCTGCATCAACCGTCCCAAATCGGAGTCCTTCGAGCATCGGTTTTTCATCTCCCAATTGACGGTTCGGGTAGAGCTGGACCTCAATGCTGCCCTTGGTTGCCGCCTCCAGTGCCGCCTTATAAGCACGGGCACCGATGGCATAGGGGTCTTGCGCACCATCGGAGGACGTCCAACCCAATTTAATAACCGTCTTGGTCTGCGCGATGCTCACAGGCACGAACAGCACAAAAGCCAAACAAGCCGTCAAACCGGTAAAAATAAGTCTTTTTTGCATGGTGATTTCTCCTTTAAATTGTCAACTTAGAAAATGTATCTCTGTATCAGGCCACTATTGAATCTCGCCAGTAAAGTTTTTTGGGGTTGAGCACCAAAACCTGTTCCCGCAACACGGCGTCAGGCAGCCATTCGAAAACCAGCTCAACCAGTCGTTGGTCTGTGGGAACCGGATAATGGGGCGAAGGATGAGGCCAGTCAGTCCCCCAGACCAGCTGTTTGCAGTTCGCTTCCAGCAATTGATCAACCACAGGCCGAACATCCAGATAAGCCGGGGAATCACCCGATATTCGGTAGGGCCCAGACAACTTGACCCAGGCGCGCCCCTCTTTTAACAAACTCAGCACATTTGAAAAGCCAGTGGCAGAGAGCAACGCCTGGGCCGCATGGTGTCCCATGTGATCAATCACCACTTCTACGCCCATCTCGCAGACCTGCTGGGCAAGCTCAGGGGAATTCTCAATATCGATCAACAGTTGCAAGTGCCAGCCAAAAGGTTTGATTTTTTCGACGATTTGTCGGATGCCATCAATTTCTGGCCCCCCTTTGAACAACGCATTGACCCGAGCCCCTCGGGCCCCTAGCGCATGCCAACGTTCAATGTCTTTCTCGGAGGTATCCGGATAAACCACAGCCACTCCACGCAGCCAGTCCTGATTCTCACGCAAAGCATCTTCGAAACTTTGGTGATCCGCGCCGTAAACACTGGGATGAACCAACACCGCGGAATCAATCCCGTACTGCTTGCGCAGACTGTTGTAGTCGAGCATCAATGCATCTGAGGGTGTGTAGCTGCGACTCGGCGTGAACGAATAACGCGATTGATCAAAAAAATGAAAATGTGTGTCGCAAGAACCGGGGGGCAAAACAAACATTATTGGCCTCAGTGATTTCTTAAAATTCAAGAGCGTGATCAAACAAATGGCCCAAGCCAGATCGATGCTGGCTGATCCCATTCTTGCGCAAAGCATACCAAACCATGACCTGATTGCTGGTGATCACGGGACGATCTAGGAGCGCTTCTATTTTTTCAAGGTATTCAATTGACTTGACCGCAGTACAACTGATGAAGTACGCATCGGCCAACGGATGCTGATGCTCGATTGCCAAATCCAGCCAGATTTTCTCGGGTAACAGCGCCATGTCCTTGTTGCTGTTGATACCCAAACCATGTTGTTTTAAAACATTGAAACCATGGTGCGCCAGGAAAGCGCATTCTCTTGCGTTAACCTCTGGTAGATAAGGCGTTAGGAGAACGATGTTCTTCGCTTTCAAAGCCTTCAACCCTGCGACGATGGCCTCAGACGTAGAGAAAGTGGGTTTCCCGCTGGCGCGAGCAATCCGGTGTTGAATGTCAGTACCCATGGTCGAACTGAAGGTGCTGACGGCGGTGCAGTGAAAAATAATTTCGTCAACCTCTGCATCGGCCAATAAACCAGCACCCGCTTCCACATGGCGTGCCATTTCTAACAACTCAGGCTCTGAACTGCCACGCAATTCCAAACGGGTAATCAATGCAACAACCCCCGCCGGTAGCATCGCATGAATTTGGGGTTCGGCGATAGCGTTCCCTGACGGGATCAAGATCCCAAGACGCAGCTGACTTCCATAATCGATTGAAGTCTCCATCAACCCAGCCCC
Source organism: Burkholderiales bacterium (assembly GCA_964202765.1). Taxonomy (GTDB): domain Bacteria; phylum Pseudomonadota; class Gammaproteobacteria; order Burkholderiales; family Burkholderiaceae_C; genus CAXNKH01. The sequence continues at coordinate 3,552 of CAXNKH010000020.1, forward strand.
AATTCTCGGCGAGCCTGATCGATCCAACGCGGGTTGATGTAATCCTGGCCTGTTTTGTCAGCCCGTGATGGCAATGAACGTATCAATGCACTGGTATCAATCAAGGCCTGTACCGCCAATGGATTGGCCGCCCCATCACGGGGAAAAATCTCTGCCTTGGTGTACTCGATCCAGGCACGGTCAGCGTAGGCTAACGATATGCCAGTTTCCCTCATCGCCAGGGCGTTAGCTCCCGCTTGGTTTTGATAAAACCAATCATGGGCGCTAAGGAATGCTCTCAAGAAGGCAACGAGGGATTCTGAGTTTTTCTTCGCCCAGTTGTTCGACACATTCAACGAGGTAAATTGAAACCAGGGAAATAGATCTCGCGGCTCACACAGAGAATTGAAACCTTGGTCAACTGCAATATGGTTCAGCGGCGCTCCTTGGAGCCCGGCATCGATTTCACCACTTTGAAGCATTTGCCAACGCGTCAAAATGGGGCCAACGGCTTTCAACCGGTAATCACGCGGGTAATGAAGACCCTGCGATGCCATTATTTTCATGACCAGTGATGAGCTTCCAGACTCGATCGAAGATACCCCAATAGTTTTTCCACGCAGCCCTTCAAACGAGGTGATGTGCTTGGCGGCGACAAAAGAGAATGGAAGACGATTGACATTGCCAGCAACAATTTCCAAATTCCCTCCAGTTTCCTGATCAAGGATGATTTGTTCAGTCACCCCCAAGGCCAAATCGAGTCGGCCTTCTTTTAGCCCTCGCCAAACTTCATCAATCGGCTCGAACAGTTCTACAGAGACATTCAAATTTTCTTTTTTAAACAGGTTTTGGCTGACGCCAATCCAAAGGGGAAGATTGAAGTAATTTCTTGATACAGCCCCAACCCTCAATTTTTTCAATGCAACTCTCCACACAAATGGCTACTGTCTTTCGAACAATTTTTCCCGATCATCGCTCCGCTATCCGCTCCAGGTAACTGTGAAAAACGCCGACATGCACAAAAGCTGGGTCGGACGAGTCCGGCCACAGTTCGCTGCTGCTAAAGCGCACGTCGCAGGTCGGCTCGTCAGCCGCAGCCACACCATGGGCGTGGGCGTCGGGGAAGGGATAGGCCGGCGACTGGCTCACGACGATGCCGCTCTTGCCACGGATGTAGCCGGGCATACGGCAGTGGCCAGTGACATAGTCGGTGCGCACCCGAACCCGTTCACCGGGCTCAAACGACGTCGGCGCGACGACATTGCTGCGCCCGGGCGCGCTGGGCAGCGACAGGGGAAAGACACCTTGTGCGCGGCGCTCGAGTTCGTCGCGTGTCACCAAGCCTTTTTCGACACACAGCGTCGCCAAACTGGTGAGGGAGCGCTCATAGTAGCTCGCCGACAGATAGTGGCGCGGCTCCATGCGCTCGATGGCGTGGCGGTACTCGTCCATGTTGAACACGCCCAGCCTGACGGCCAACGAATACATCGCGTTAACACGCTTTTCCCAGGGTGCATGAAAGGCCTGCGCTTGGGGTGAATAGCGCACCGGGCCAAAGCCCTGGCGGCCGCCAAGATCATGTATTCCGTCCATGGCTTGATCCCTTTCCTTGCGACTCTTGCGGCCTTACAGGCGCGCAACGCCTATCATCGAATCCTGTGTCACGATTTTCACCAGCTTGTCCTCGGGCCAGCCCAGGCTTTGGGGCGGCTGCTCCGGCAGCACCATGTAACGGGTGTCGGCAGTGGTATCCCAAACGCGAACCTCGATTTCGGGCGCCAAGACGAGTCCCAGTTCCCTGAGTACGGAGCGCGATTCTCGCACCACGCGGGAACGGTACTCGAGGTCCTTGTACCAGTCCGGAGGCAAGCCGATGATGGTGAAGGCCGTGCAAGAACAGAGTGTGCAGCAAATGACGTTGTGCACTATCGCGGTATTTTCTAACACCACCAGATGCCGGTGGTGGGGCGGCATCGCCAGGCCCAACTCAGCAACCGCGTCGCGGCCGTTGGTGAACAGGCGCTCCCTAAAGGCCGCATCGCTCCAGGCCTTAGCAACAACGCGCGCGCCGTTGCGTGGCAGCCATTCTTCCTCGACCAGATGCTTGGCTTTCTCGATGAATTCGGCGGGCTTCATGCCACACTCTTCCAGCAGCGACTGAATGGCGTCGACACGGCGATCAACCGAGGCATCGACCCCGGGTGCATGAATGGCTTCAGTCATGGTGGTCTCTCATGACCCCCATACTATACGAGTCAGATGCAAAAAATCTAAGGAGACGATGTTGAACTACTTGGGCCCGAACGGAGACTTGGATGTTGGGTCCTGCCTCATGACCAAGCTTGAGACGGGGGTTTTAACCATCGCCCTGAATCGGCTTGAACAGCACAACGCCATCAACACGGACATGTCGTTGGCGCTGCAGCGGCTGTTAACCGCGGTCAGCCGTGACGATACGGTTCGCGTGGTGGTGGTGCGTGGCAACGGTCCGTCCTTTTGCGTGGGCCTGGAGAACGCTGAGTTTCTTGACGCCACTCTGGCTGCCGAGCAACTGCTGCGCAATCTGGCACTACCCGTCATTGCGATGGTGCACGGAAAGTGCCACGGCGGCGCTATGGCACTGATTGAGGCTTGCGACATCGTGTTCGCGAGCGATGAGACTGAGTTCAGCCTGACCGAGCAGGCGTACGACGGCACAGCAGCGCAACCCATGGGCCTGGTGACGCTCAGCATGCCTGACTCTGCGTTAGAGGTCGAGACGTACCAATTAGCGCGCGACCTCGCCGACAAGGATTCACTGGCGCTCCGGTTCACCAAAGAGGCCCTAAGCCGTGTGGCCGACATCCCTTGGGATGAGGTGCTGAGCTATACGATGACCCAACAGAGCGAACTCAAATCGCTGCAAGCCGGACGACCTTCGGCCCGCGCGCTAGCGGTGGAGAGCTTTCTCGCCGGAAAAAGCAAGCCCGGTACGGGGGGCTAAGGCCATGCTGCTGATCCAAGACCTTGAAGACGGCATACGCTGCATTGGCCTGAATCGCCCTGAAAAACGCAACGCCATTGGCGTCGAAATGACATTGGCATTCGAAGAGATTTTGCTTCGTACGCAGGGCGACCAGGATGTGAAAACGGTTGTTTTCCATGGCCTTGGCGATCACTTTTGCGCCGGCATGGACATCAAAGACTTCTTTGACAGCACGACCCGCCCGCCAGACCTGTTGCAGCGTGCACGGTCCGCGACTGAGCACTGGCGAACGCATTTAATGCGCCAGATGCCGCAGACGATCATCACAGCGGTGCAGGGCTATTGCCTGGGTGGCGCGCTGCCGATTCTGGCGGCCTCAAGCAGGGTGCTGGCCGCACGCGATGCCAAGTTTGGCTTGCCGGAGATCAACTTCGGATTCGTTCCGGGCGGGCAAATCATCAAAGCGGCGGGAGAGGTGATGACGCCACGTGGTCTGGTCTATGCGGCGCTGACCGGTCGACCTTTCGATGCAGCGCAAGCGCAACGCTGGGGTCTGGTGACGACCCTGGTGGAGGGCGATCCTTTTGAGGCGGCGCTCGCCTTAGCGCGCACGACTGGATTTCCGCCTGCGCGCAAATGACAAGAGGTGCTGGCAAGGGCAACTCGGCGGCGCATTCAGGGTAGCGGCATCAAGGAGGAGTCGGCGGCCCTATGCCGCCACGCAGGACAGCAGCGTGGCTGAGTGCGCCGTCGAGCTGATCCCGTACAAACCTTCGCCTACAAGCCTTCTGAAGCGCTCACAACCCCAGCGTTGCGGCGATGATGTTCTTCTGAATCTCCGAGGTGCCGCCACCAATGGTTGCCAGCCGCGAGTCGCGGAAGAAGCGCTGCATCGGGTATTCCATGCAGTAACCGTAGCCACCGAGGATTTGCAAGCACATGTCGGAGATGGTCTTGTACGACTCGCCGACGTAGTACTTGATCACGGCCGTGTCGGCGCGCTCGGCCTTGCCGTTCTCCATCAGCCAGGCATAGCGGCGAATCATGGTTTGGGCGGTGTCTAGCATCACCTTCATGTCGGCAAACTTGTGCTGCGTGACTTGAAAGCTGCCGATGAGCTTGCCAAACTGGTGCCGCGTCTTGGCATAGTCCAGCGCAAACTCAAAAGCCCGACGCGCAGCGCCAATCCGAACAGCTGACAGGCACAGACGCTCGTAGCGCAGCGTGTCTTCACAAACCGCCCAGCCATGATCGAGTTGGCCGAGCAACGCGGTATGGGGCACCCGCACATTGGTGAAAGTGACTTCGGTCGTGCCAATCGCGTGCTGACCCAGTGTTGGAATTTTTCGCACTTCGATACCGGGCAGCTGGGTGTCGATCAGGAAAGTGCTGATGCCCAGTTGCTTCTTGCCCAGGTCGCTGGTCCGCAGTGCCACCAAGACATAGTCGGCGATGTCCATGCCCGAGGTGAACTGTTTACGTCCATTGACGATGAAGTGATCGACATCGGCCACGGCGCGGGTCCGCAGGGCCGCTGCGTCCGAACCCGAATCGGGCTCGGTCAAGGCAAAGGCAAAGGCCAACTCGCCTTTGACAACGCCGGGAACGATGCGTTGTTTCTGCTCATCAGTCCCGTGCTTGAGGACCGCATAACAGCCGTAAGTGAAGTTTCTAAACAGCCACAGTCCCAGTTCTTCGAAATGGTTGCCGGTTTCCTCCAGCAGCAAGGCAAGGTCGGTCGGTGAACCACCGGCACCGCCATATTCTTCAGGGGCAATCAGTCCCAGCCAACCGTTTTTAGCCAGCGCCTGGAAAGCTTCCCGTGGTGGACTATGGGTGTCGTCGCATTGGGCGGCGTAGGCCATGCTGCAGACATCGTCCAGCAGGGTGCGGACATGGTCGAGCATCGTCTCTTGTTCGCTCGTATTTCCGAAATTCATGGTCATGGGCTTGAATCGTTCTGTGCTCTGTGGCTGAAAAAGAATGTGACTATATGTTATATCCTACATTCAATGACTATATCCACTCACGAAACCATCACCATCACACGGCAAGGCCGGGTCGCGATCATTTCGCTGAACCGCCCTGAGGCCATGAACGCCATCAACGTGCAGATGCGAACCGAGTTGCGCGATGCGCTTGAAGCAATCAGACGCGACGCCGACATCGGCGCCGTCATCCTGACAGGCACCGGCGACAAGGCATTCTCGGCCGGGATGGATTTGCGCGAGTTTTCCAAGGCCAATTCGGACGTGCCGATTGCCGAGATGAAACGCTACCGCTGGGAACACGGCGAAGGCATTGCGGCCTTCGACAAGCCGATCATTGCCGCCGTGAATGGCCTGGCGATAGGGGGTGGTGTGGAGCTGGCCTTGCTGTGCGACTTGAGCTTTGCGGCGGAGGGGGCGAGCTTCGCGTTCGGCGAAATCAAGCGCGGCCTAATGCCAGGCAATGGCGGCACACAACGCCTCTCGCGGCGCATAGGAACAGCCAGGGCTTTGGACATGATCCTGACCGGCCGCACCATCCCGGCTGCAGAGGCTTTGGTCATGGGTCTGGTCGAGTATGTCGTGCCCAAAGAAGCGTTGCTGGATCGCGCCTTGGCATTGGCTGAACTGATGGCGGCCAATGCACCAGTGGCGGTCCAAACGGCGAAGGCCGCAGTGCACCGTGGCGCCGACATGGCACTGAATGAGGGCCTGCGCCTGGAACAAGATCTGGCCGCTTTTCTCTACACCACCGAAGACGCGAAGGAAGGTCCACGCGCCTTCCTTGAAAAACGCATACCCGTCTGGAAAGGGCGCTGATTCATGACGACCGCCCCACCAAAGATGTTCCGAACTCTTCTGTTCGCCCCCGGGAGCCGCCCCGAGTTGCTGGCCAAAGTACAGCTTGGTGCCGCCGACGCTATGATTTTTGACCTTGAAGATTCAGTGCCACTCAACGCCAAGGACGAAGCGCGCAAGAACATTGCTGCCGCGCTAGCGCTGGGCCTAAAAAAACCGATGTACTTGCGCATCAACAACCCGCGTTCCGGTGATTTCATGGCCGACTTGGGCGTGCTGAGCGCGTTAGGCGCCATGAACTTGCGCAACGTGGTCGGTGTCGTCCTGCCCAAAGCTGACGACGCCCAAGACATCCAAACCATCGCACAGGGCTTAAGCGTGATCGAGGCCAAGGTGGGTGCGCCCCAGGGCAGCCTCGCTATCCTGCCGCTGATCGAAACCTGTCTGGGCTTGCGCAATACCTTTGAGATCGCTACGGCATCGCCGCGCGTCAGCGGCATGGCGCTGGCCAGCGCCGAACAAGGTGACTTCATGGTGGACCTCGGTGGGCGCTGGACCCCGCGCAGTCTGGCACTGGCCTATCCACGCAGCAAGCTGGTGGTTGACTCGCGCGCAGCGGGCTTGCAGTGGCTGGTGGACGGCGTGTTCATGAATTTGAAAGACACCGAAGCGTTGCGAGAAGAATGCCTCATGGCGCGCGAGTTGGGCTTTGTCGGCAAGATGGCCATCCATCCCACGCAAGTCGATATCATGCACACCGTGTTCTCACCCAGCGAGCAAGAGATTGCCTACGCCCGTGGCCTGTTAGCAGCGTTTCGCGAAGGGGAAGCCCGGGGTGTGGGTGCCGTGAAGTTTGAAGGCATGATGGTGGACTACGCCAACGTTAGGCTGGCCGAACGCACCTTGTCGCTGGCCGAATCCCTATGAACCAGCCACTGGTTCGGCCTGCTCCAGCGGATCCAGGCGTTCTGAGGGACCACTATGCACCCCTGCGCAGCCTTGCTGACGTTGAAGCCCTAGAACAAATTCCGTTGGAGCAACGTATCACTCGTTGGGACTTCGCAATGAATTTGCTCGATGGGTGCCGTGATGACCCGAACCGTGCTGCACTGCACGTCACACACAACGGAAATATGGATGGCGAAGTGCTGACCTGGCGCTTTGCTGAACTCGAACACCGGGCGATCCAGGTCGCCAATCTGCTGCGCGCCAGCGGTCTGGGACCCACCGACGTGGTGGCTGTCGTATCGCCAACGGTACCGGGATTGTTTGCCACGATGATTGGTGGACTGTTGGCTGTTAGGCTTTTTCCAATCAACTGGATGCTGGACGCACGGGCCCTGGGTGACCTGATGCAACGGTCCCAGGTGAAGGCGGTCATTGCCTTAGGGCCGACACCGGGGTTTTCTATTTGGGAAAATGTTTGCGCTGCGGTGGCCTCCTTAGAGACGACACCTCAACTTTTTAGCTTGCACGAGCCCTTCAGCGCCCCAGCGGCCCATGATCTTCTGACGGCGGCGAGCGCACACCCCGGCAACCAGCTTGCTTTTGCCCGTGAGACTGCACAGCGCAACAGCATCGCCTGCTATGTGCACTCGGGCGGCACCACCGGCCACCCGAAGATCGTCAAGATCACCCACGGCGGCATGGTGTTTCGACAATGGGCGGCCAACAACGGGCTGGCCTTTACCCGGCGCGACATCGTGCTCTCCGACACGCCACTGTTCCATATCGGCGGTTTGTTGGTCCGGGGTCTGGTCAACACCGCGAATGGCAATACCGCCATCGTGCCCAGTGTGCACGGCGCGCGCGACAAGACCTATATTGCGAACTACTGGCGTTATATCGAGCGCTTTGGCATCACGCAGGTCTCAGGCGTTCCAACCACGCTCTCGGTACTGGCCAAAAACCCGCCCACCATCGAGAACATCTCTTCGCTGCGGCCCTACTTTGCCACTGGCTCCACCGCCATGGCCCCTGCTGTGCAGGACCGGGTCACTGAAGTCACGGGCGCGCAAGTCTTGCAAAGCTACGGCCTGACCGAAAACACCAGCCACGCCACGCTGGATCCGCGCGATGGCGAAGTGCGCCGCCGCTGCTCCGGCATCCGCGTGCCTTATGTGAAGATCCGCATCGTCAAGATGATTGAGGGCGGAGAAGTGCTGCGCGATTGCGAAGTGGACGAAAACGGCATGGTCTTGGTGGGTGGGCCCGGCGTGGCGGGCGGCTACCTGGACCCAAGCCAAGACAAGGGCGCTTTCTTGCCTGATGGCTTCTTCGTAACGGGCGATCTCGGCAGCCTGGATGCCGATGGTTATCTTCGTATCAGCGGCCGACAGAAAGACCTCATCATCCGCAGTGGCCACAACATCGAGCCCGGTCTCATCGAAGACGCCTTGCTCCAGTCGCCTTGGGTGGCCTTGGCGGCCGCCGTGGGCAAGCCGGACGCGCATGCAGGCGAGCTACCCATCGCCTACGTGCAGTTGCATCCGGGCGCGCAGGTGAGTGTGGAGGAATTGATGATCTATGCAGCACAGCACATTCCAGAGCGTCCCGCTGTCCCCAAAGAAATCGTGGTACTCGACAAGCTGCCACTGACGTCGGTTGGAAAACCTTTAAAGCATATCCTCCAGCTCGATGCTGCTAGACGGGTATTTGAAGAGGCATTGCGTACCCTGCCTTGCCTGTGGGATTTGGATATCGTGAACACCGGCGGCAGTGGCCTCTCGACAACGCTGACGCTCAAAGGCAGTTTGCCATCAGATCTACAAGCTGCGGAGACGATTTTGTCGGCCTATTCGATTCCGTACGTCATCAAGCCAGCGTGCGCATGACCTCATAGAGCCCATGTTGAGCCTCGAAGCCGATGCCAGGGCGGTCTGAGAGTTGGATCATGCCGTCGGCAATCAATGCGTCGTCATTGAAACCGGCAAAAATTCCGAACACATCGGGGTAGGCTTCGCACCCACCCAAGCCAAAACCAGCGACGACCGCCAGCGTCATGAGATTGCCGCCGTGCGGGTAAATCGACG